>JAILKD010000013.1 GCA_024694145.1 bacterium
TAAAGAACTTGGATATACATCTAAATCAACAGTTAATAAAATTGAAAAAGGTGTTAATGATATGAGTCAAGACAAGCTTGAATTATTAATCAAAAAATTTGATTTAGAGGTTAATGATCTATTTGATAAGTTAGCAAAAGATATGGGCACTATAGTTATTTCAGAAGATAGAACTGAAAGAGTAGAACTTACAGTTTTATGTTTAGTTGAAGATGGAAATAAAATTCTACTTCAAAATAGAATAAAAAAAGACTGGAATGGTTATACACTTCCTGGAGGTCACGTTGAAAAAGATGAATCATTTGTTGATGCAGTTATAAGAGAAATGAAAGAAGAAACAGGGTTAGACATTAAAAATCCAGTTTTGGTAGGAGTTAAACAATTTCCAATTAAATATGGTAGATACGTTGTTTTCTTATATAAGACAAATGAATTTGAAGGAGAATTACAATCGTCTAATGAAGGAAAAATGGAATGGGTAGAATATAAAGATATTTCTAATATTAAAACCGTTGATGATTTTGAAGAATTATTAAAAGTAATGAATTCTGATAAATTAAGTGAATTCCAATATGTTGTTAAAGATGATATTTGGAATGTGGTATTAAAATGAAAAAATATTTTGTGGCTAGTGATATACATAGCTTTTATACACCATTTATTAAAGAATTGAATAAAATAGGTTTTGATTTAAATAATGAAGAACATATATTAATTATTTGTGGCGATTTATTCGATAGAGGTAGTGAATCATTAAAATTATATGAATTCATAAAATCATTACCAAAAGAAAGAAGGATATTAATACGAGGCAATCATGAATATTTATTCATAGATTCATTTTCAAAAGAAATTCCTGATTATTATGATCATACAAACGGAACAGTTAGAACATTAAATGATTTAACTAATAATAAATATTCTAATTGGTATGATATGGTATTAGATAAAAAATTAGCTAAAATAAAAAAATGGATATTATCTGATGAATGGATAGATTATTACGAAACAAATAATTATATTTTTACTCATGCATTCATTCCACTAAATATTAATCCAAACTCATATTCAAAGCATATGTATAATGTTGATGTTAATTTTTTAGCATATAATGAAAATTGGAGATACTCTACACCAAAGGAGTTCGAAAATGCAACATGTGGATGCCCATGGAAGCTTGCAAAAGCAGGCTTAAATAAAACAGGAAAAATAATTGTATGTGGTCATTGGCATACTGCAGATTTTTTTAACAATTTAAAGAATTTAAAAAAGAAGTATGATTTATACGAAAGCAATCCTATATTCGTATCTAAAAAATATAAGCTTATTGGCCTTGATGCATGTACTGCTGCAACAAATAAAATAAATGTTTTAGTGCTTAATGAAGATGAATTGTAAGTTGTTGACTTGTTTTTAAAACTATATATAGGTTGATATCGCAAGCGATTGTCTAGACTGTTTGTTTATTAGAGAAAAAATAAATGTTATAAAAAACTAAAGAGGTAATTAATTATGTATGAAAAGTATTTAGAAAAAAGCAAGTACGTAGATTATGATAATGAATCAGTTTATAAACTAGCTTTAGATTTAAAAAATAAATCTAGCGATAAAATAGACTTAATCAAAAATACTTATCACTATGTTAGAGATAATATAAAGCATTCATGGGATGCACAAGATAGAAGAGTTAGTATATCTGCTAGTGATTGCTTAAATAAAGGTGTAGGTATATGCTGGGCAAAAGCAAACCTGCTTGCTGCATTACTTAGAGCAAATAATATACCTTCAGGTTTTAGTTATCAAAGATTAACACTAGGTGATACAATTGATTCTGGTTATTGTATTCATGCACTTAATACAGTTTATATTAGTGAATTAGATAAATGGATAAGACTTGATGCTAGAGGAAATAAGATTGGTGTAAATGCTGAATTTTCGCTAGATGAAGATATTTTAGCGTTTAAAATTAAAAACAAAGGTGAGATAGATTATCATGATAATCATTCATATCCTGATAAAAGATTAATGAAAGTTTTAGAAGAAAGTAATGATGCACTTGATATGTATTTACATCATTTACCTGATAAGTTATCGTATGATGAAGAATAGGCCTCTCTATTAAAAAATAGGGAGGTTTTTATTTTTGAATAAAGTTAGAGTGTAAATATATTGCATCGTGTTATAATATAATTATAAGTTTAGCATTATTAGGAAGGTAATTTTAATGAAAAAATTCAAAGACTACGATGTGCATTACCCAAATCTTGTTGTTGAAATATTAAAGTATTTTAATGTTAGCCCTGACATTGCAAATAAAAATGTAATGAAGTTTTGTGAGTTTTATAAAAATAAGTTTTCTTTAGGTAATATATTAGATCCTGATACAATATTCGATATATGTAACATACTTGTAGAAAAGGGTAATTTAACACGAATATCTTTTGGAAATATGATGGGGTTTGATGCAAGATATATTTGTTTTTTAAAAAGCGATATCGATTCGTTTCAATTTCATCTTAATGCAATAGTGTATGGGTTTGAATATATCTATAATTATTACAAGGAAAATGATATTGTAGTACCAATTGTATGTAAAAGTGGGGAAGACTACAGTGTAGGGACAGCATTTAAACTGCTTGGAGGTATTGTTACTGCTAGACATTGTATAGAAAATCAAACCAGTATATGTATCAAAGGTTATTCGTCTTCTGAATTGAATGAGTATTTTGTGTTTTTTCACGTGAATCCAGCGATAGATATTGCATATATTGTTACAAATCGTCCAGATGATAGTAAAATACTAATTGAAAATGGTAAGATAACTCAAGACATTATGGTTATGGGCTATCCGAAATACCCAACTTTCACACAGTTTTTGACAGCTGAAAAGGCAACAATTTCTAGTAAAGCAGAATCGATAATAACACCAACAAAAGGAAGTGTTGCTGCTTTTGGCAAGTCTATTTTTGCAAAAACAGAATTAATGCTAATAACAGCAAAGATTGTTGGTGGAAACGGTGGGGGCCTGTTATTAGCGAAGATGGTGCGGTTGTAGGCGTAGCATGCCAAATTGGCAATTTCGATGATGTTGGTAACTATGACGATTTAGGATATGGCATTGTTGTCCCAAGTAAGTATGTACAAGAAGTAGCTTGTGGAATAAACGAAAGATACATGTTCAAAAAGGGTTTATTTATCGATTATGATGAATAGAATAATATAAAGAATCTCTCTATTTTAGGAAATAGGGAGTTTTTTTATGGAAATTTAACGCTATATTCCTAAAATATAGCAATCAAAAAATAAGTGTGATATAATAATAGTGCAGTTTAGGAACTGAATACTTTTAAACAAAAGTTTGACTAGCTAATCTTCTGGAATGCTATTATGAGGATTGCCCTTTGAGGCTTATAGCGATAGGTCGCCCTATGGTTAGTCACGTGATTCCGATAACTGACACTAACTATAGGAGGAAAAGCATCTTTCCGTATGATGAAAGATGAAAGTAAAACGTATGGAACTTAATAGAGAAACTGCTATGCGTCTATGGAGTAAGACTTTTGGCAAATCAACTAAGACAACAGACTTTTCTGGCCGTGTAATTGCTAAAAGTGCTTATAATGATAGGAATAGCGAATTCGGATGGAATGTTGATCACATTCTTCCACAAAGTAAAGGTGGTAAAACAGCCGATTATAATTTGATTGTATGTCACATACTTACAAATGATGAAAAAGCTGATAAATTCCCTGGTTTTGTAGCTAATAAAAAAAGATTTACAATCATTAAGGTTGAAAATCATTATGAAATAAAACCAGAAAAGGAAACACCTATAAAAGAAGCAAGTCAAAAAAACGATGATGAAACAAATTTATATGATTCAGCATCAGGAATAAGACTATATAAAAAATTTAAAGGTTATCAAACAAAGAAAAGGTTTGTTGGTACAGTAGAAATATTTTTAAGTGGTATTTCAGGAGCTGATACAGCACTAACTGATTTCATTGAAGAAATGTTTATTGATGAAGATGTTCAATTTGTGGATGGAAGTAGTTATTATTTAGGCACAAGTGTAAAAATGCTTGTTAAGAACTATGAAATGCCATATGTAGAAGATGCTGATAATCTTCTAGATAAATGCATTTTGTTAAATACTTATTTATTGTATTATTTTAAACCATTAGGAATAGTTGACGATTTTGACATTTCATATAGAGTTGATTGCTATCATGATAGAAAAGAATTCTATAGCGAAGACAAGCATGTTGGTTTTAGAAAACCATCATGGTTAAGAAATGAAAACTGTCACTTGAGAATAAATGGATTAGTTGTTAAAAACACTTCAGCAAAAGATAAAATTGAAGATTTTGACAATGATGATCCTAATTGTTATTACGATTATGAATATATCTACACAAATTTAGCTAACAATTTAAAGAAGGAGGTAAGCGGAAAATAATAAATGCTTATGCCTCCTAGATTAGTTAAATTAAAAAAGATGATGGGCGACAATCATCTTATATTATAAATAAAGAAAGAATATTATTATGGATAAAATAACTGAACTTGAATTAGAAATTAAATATCTAAAAGAAAAAGTAAAAACTTTAGAAAATGACCTAAAAAAAAAGACCTACTATTGAAGAAGTAGATGTTAAAATAAAACAAATAAGCGATTGGGCGATAAGTACTTTCCCAACTTGCTAATATAATTGGCCAACCGGTAAAATGGTTGGCTTTTTTGTATCAGTGATACTTTTTTATTGACTATTTTACGTATCGGTGATACAATTTAGATAGAAGGTGATAAATATGAGCATTATTACAAATGATGAAATCAAGATAATAATTGATAAATATAATATAGGTAAAAGACCCTTGTCAATAATTTTGGGATTAGGAGAAGTAACAGTAACTAGATATTTAAACAATGAATATAAACCTAATGCGCAAAATTCCGAATTATTATATTCCGTATTAAATGATCCGGGTCTATATTTAGAATATCTTGAAAAAAACAAGGACAAAATTTCATCTATTGCTTATGGCAAATCAAAAACTGCAGTTTCTAAGATTTTAAATTTATCAAGTGAAAAAGATGAATTGTTAGAAAATGTTGCAGAGTATATTGTTGAACATAATATAGAGACAACTAATTTATCACTTCAAAAATTATTATACTATTGTCAATTGTTTAATTATGTTATATTTGATAAACCAATGTTTAAATCTACTTGTAATGCATGGGAACATGGTCCTGTGTATGAAGATGTATATTACAAATACAAGGTAAATGGGAATAATCCAATTGAAACAACAAATAGGATTTCTATAGATCCTAATATAAAGAAATTGGTGGATGCTATTATTGATAATTTTGGATGTTTTTCCGGTGCCGTTTTGTGCTATTTCACACATAGCGAGTTACCATGGAAAAAATCATATGATGCAGCATCTAATATCAACAATGAGGATTTAAAGTCATTTGCTTTAAAATTGAAAGAAGAGTATCAAATTAATGATATAAGCGACATTGAAAAATATGTTAAAACTTCTATTGCTAGTTTTAAAATGAATAGAGGTGAAAACTAATGCAAAAGAGTATTGAAAATTTTATCAAAACCACTGATAATGGATTATATTTGATCGATTTGCCTACAGGAACTGGTAAAACAACACAGGCTATAGATTATATTTATAATCATATGGATAAAAATACCACATTTTTTTATGTAACATCATTAAATAAAAATGTTGATGATGCTTATAATAAACTTCGAAAAAAATTCAAAGATGCAGGAAAATTAAATGAATTTGAAGATATGGTGTTAAGATTATATTCAAATTCAGAAAAAATCATTGAAAACCTTTGTACAGTTCCTTATAACCCAGATGATGAAATAATGCGCTTTAATTCTTTTATTCAGTTAAAAAAAGAAGTTGAAATGCTTGATAAAATAGTAAATATTGATCTATCGATTAAAGATAAGCTAGTAACTGAGATAAGAGAAAAACTTGAACCCGCTTTTAGACATGATGTAAAGATTTTTTTAAATGATAAATGCAATACAAAAAAAGAGCGCTTTAAATATATTAAAGAACATCATAATTGGTTGATTCAAATATATCCTTCAATACTAACTAATTTCAGAAAGGTGTTCTTTGCAAGTTTAGATAAATTCTATTTAGGAAACGATGCAATTATAGAACCAAGTTATAAATTTACTAATAATAAGTACTTGATGGGGAATGCTGTTATTTTTATTGATGAAATTGATGCTGCTAAAAATACAGTTTTATCTAGAATAGTAGAAGATAGTTTGAAGAATAATGTTGACTTAATTAAGCTATTTTTAAATATCTATACAACATTAGAAACAAAAGAATTTCCTCAAGAAATGTTAAAACCAACATTGGATGAAGCAGAGGAAGAAGGATATAAAATAAATATCACTCAAAGAATGAAGGAGTTGTTCGAGGAGATTTTTAATAAGCACAATATGCAATTTGCTTTAAAACTATTAGAGAAGGATATAGATAAGAAATTTATTTTTGACGATAATACAACATTAACAATTATAAATAAAAAGAATGTTAATGATATGTATGTTAATTCAAATAAAGATGAGGGATATAATAGAATTATTTACGATAATTCTAATAATAATCCGCCATTAAGCATGGTTATTAAGAACATTATTGGTGGTATCTCATACTTTATAAAAGGATGTTATTTACTTGCTGTTCATTATTGTGAATATTATAACAAGAACAAGAAACCTGCCGATGATTTAATGCAAATTGAAGATTCGGTATTAAGCGTTCTTCATGCATTTAACATTAATGAAAGATATATTCCATATTTAGAAAATGTTATTCTAGGGAAAGGCAGATTAAATCAATCTTATGCATCAACGTTTGCAGCCGATGTGTATGATACTGGATTTAAATACTATAAATTTAGTGACAGTTTAAGCAATAATTTTTCAACATTAATTACAATGTATGATATAAATGATACTCCTGAAAGCTTTTTGTTAAATCTTGTTTCTAAGGGGCATGTTATCGGATTGTCAGCAACTAGTACTATGGATACTGTTACTGGTAATTTTGATCTTACTTATTTAAGAAGCAAACTTGGAGGAAAATTTTATAAACCAACAGAAGAAGAAAAAGAAAGAATAGATAGTGAAATAAACAAAATTATTGTTTCTAATAAAGCCAAAATTGATGTTGAATTTGTTAAATCAATTGATCCAGAAACTACTATAAAAGAATTATTTGTTACTGAGGACTATCAAAATGTTATTATGAATAAGTTTGGTGATTTATCGAAAAACACAGAAATCTTTAATGCTAATAGATTTTTAAAGGTTGCTTTATCGATTAAATCATTTATGACTTCTAGGTTATCATCGTTGTTAATTCTTACAAATCGTAATCTTGGTAAAGACAACGGCTTATTTTCTGAACAAACATTTGACAATATAATTAATTTAATAAAGAAAGAGTATAATGTTGAAAATGAGTTCACTATTATTAATCTTACTACAAAGGAATTTGAAGAAACCAAGAAACTATATTTAGATAAGCTTAATAAAAATGAAAAAGTAATTATTTTCTCAAGTTACCCAACAACTGGAGCTGGTCAAAATCTTCAGTATGAAATAGAAGAGGATGGAATAATTAAGCAAGAAGATATAAGTTGCTTATATATTGAAAAACCTACTAATATTTTAATTAATACATCTTTGTTTAATGAAACAACAAATGAAGATTTATTAAAATATATTTATCAAGTTGAAGCCTTAAAAACAAATGGTGAAATCACTATAAAGGATAAGAATATATGTGTTAAGGAAGCTTTTTTAAGAACAAATAATTCTTCTTATAAACGTTGCCATACAAACTTATATAAGACTAATTCAATTAGAAATCATTCGTTAAGTATAATTATTCAAGCTGTCGGAAGAATTTGCAGAACAAGAGGCAAAGTAAGTAAAACTAATATATATGTAGATAATGATATTGCAATGGAATTAGATTTGCTATCTGTTCAAAATAGAAGATTAAATAGAGAGTTTCAAGAAATAATTACAAAATTTAAGGAGCTAGATACAAAGACTAAAAACGAAAGCAGTTATAAGTTATATATTAGAAAAGCAGAAAATAGCAATAAAGTAGTTAATGACAATATTCACAGAATATTATCTAAAAAACTATGGGTCACAACAGATATTGAACTATGGAAAAACTTAAGAGACCATGTATTAAAAAAACCTGTATGTAATGATGTTTCGAGCGATAACGGATTATTTTCTAACTGCTATTTACAGTCGGTAGATTATGATATTTCTTATTACTATTACAAAGAAGAAAATGATTATGGTGAAGTAAAAATCGGTTTGACTAAAAATAACGAATTGACTTCCATTGTATCTGCAGATGAATCAAATCTAACTCTATTTATGAAGAATGAAATGCTAAAATCATTCTTTGAATCCAAAGGATATGCAACTACATTTGAAAAGGCAAAATATATCCTATTACCAGTTGTATTTAATAATATTTATAAAGGTGCTTTAGGAGAAGCTATAGGTAAATATTGTTTGTCTAAAATAGGATACGAGTTGGAAGAAATAGAAGATTCAATGTTATACGAAAAATTTGATTATAAATATAAGACCTGTTTTATAGATTTCAAGAATTGGAATGATAGAGGGCAATCATTAGATATTGAACACTCCAAAAATAAGTTAGAATCGATAAGAGGAGATTTGGCTATTATTATTAATATCATAGGTCTTAAGGAAGAAAGAGTTAAGCAATATGATAATGTGTATATCATACCTAATTTGTTCTATATTGAGAATGATATGATTGTTTATAATCAAAATGCCCATAGAAAAATTATTGAATTGTTAGGAGATAAGTAATGAAAACATTAACTAATATTTTGAATTATGAAATAAATAGAGAAGCAATTAACAATGACTTTTATATCGTCATATTTGAAAATGAAAAGGATTTTAAAAAAGTGAATTCTAGATTACTTGATAATCCTGACATTAATATTCGCTCTTTATCTTATTCGAATGGTAAAAATGCTTATGCTTTAATGGATAAAGAAGCTTATGAAGATCTTAGATGTTGTACGGATTTAGAGAATATTAAGTATAGTATTTTAAATATATATGATGCCTTTGATGAAACCATATTGCGATTATTTTTAAATGCTTTATCAAACTTTGAATTAGAAGGATTGGCATATAATAATTTAACAGGTAATTTTTATAAGTTCTTGAATAATAGTGGGCAAAAGATAAAAGCCCTTGATTTTACTATAAAGAAAGCTTCTAAAGAATCTAACTTAATTATTATAAAAGTTGGATATACATCATTTATAAGAACTAAGAAAATTCCATATGGAGAACCAACATATGTTTTAACTGGTAATAATAGAACATTAAAAAGAACATTTGATTCATCAGAAAAAAACATTTACATTAAAGGAAATAATAAAGATAAAAACAAAGGAAATTATAAAGATAAAAACACAATTTATCCATTCCTAGTAATTAAAGATGGCTCTGGAAGAGCTAAAGAAATTACAAATCTTATTGATTTGTTTAATAATAAATACTCAAAATATGTTTATATTAAATTAAGTGATTTAGAAATTGCTAGAAAAATCACTCCTAAGAAAATAAATCTTCAGGATGAAACTATGAATCTAATAAAAGAGTATAAGATTAATGTTGTTAGCATGATAACTGATTCGTCTTACAATGATTTAATAGATGATTTTATATCAAATATTAAAGGAATCGGTTTAAAAGTAAGCAAATCATCAAAATTGATGAAAGATAGATTAAATATAGTATTAATATACAATGAGAAGTACTACACTAAGCATGAAATTCCCGATCCTCATAAGACATTAGATATCAAATGCGTCAATCAATGTATTATTATTAATAATTTAAAAGATATGCTTAAATACGATAAATCAAATAAACCGCCAGCACAATTGATAACTGTGTTTAAAGAATTACTAATAAAGAATGATATAGTAAATAATAAAAATATATTTACTTATGATGATTGGTCAAGTTATAGATTTGTTAACTCATATACTTTTGTACAAAAGGATGGAGATTATGATTTATATAAGATGGTAATTCAACCTGATGGGAAATATATTATAAATAAAGAAAAAATAGATTTATTTAATGCTCATGAGAATGAGAAGTATAAAAACATATTTGTTAATAATAAGGATGTTAAACTGGTTATTATCGATGATAAGGGAAATATTAATGCAATTGAAAGAACAGAGATAATTACACTGCCCTATAGTCAGTTGTACAAAGAAATTCCAATAAGTAAATCTAAAAACAAAAAAGACGAGTTATATTCTGGATTATGTGATATTAATTATTATATGACCAATAATGAATGCTACTATAATGTTGGGCAATTATTGCAAAAAATTCAAATGACAATTCAAAGAGCTAGTCATTTATATAGGATTAATTGTGTTGATAATTCGGAATGCTTTATGACAAATATTTTGGAACTGATGTCAGTTGGGTTCGTTAAATACAATGAACTAACTGTATTACCATATCCGATAAAGTATTTAAGAGAGTATATAGCGATGGATAATAAAAATAAGAATTAAAAATATATCAAACGACAGCGGTAATTTTGTCTTAAATAATGGATTCTCCTCCATTAAGACTTACCAAAAGACTAACTTTTCCTTTCGGGTTAGTCTTTTTTTATGATTTTTTATAAAATGTGGAAAAATAACACGTTTTATAACACGTTTTAAATAAAATTTGATAAAACTTGTGTTATAATCTATTTTGGATTATATCGATATATTGGAGGAATACGTATGATTATTTACAACGACTCATTAAAACAATTTAAGAACGATGTTTTAAGTTGTAGGATGGGAGATATCCTTTTAGAAAAATTAAAAGAGAAAAAAATAAGTGGTGGTTCACCAAGTGAAATTAGTTCGTGGAATAATTCGCTTAGAGTAATGAAAGATGCATTAGATGATGATGACATTCCAAAAGATTGCCAAGTGGCTATAGAGTATAATATTCCTCAAACATCTAAACGTGTTGATTTTATGATTATAGGAAATGATGGACAAAAAGATAATGTTGTTATTGTTGAACTAAAACAATGGGCTAAAGTAGAAAAAGTAGATGATAATTGTGACCATTCAATTATGTCTGATTTAAAAGCTCATGAACCTGTTGCTCATCCATCTTATCAAGCATATTCTTATAAATGCCTAATAATGAATTATTGTGGTGATTCTGATATAAAAAAAGAAAGCTTAATGCCTTGTGCATATCTTCATAATTTAGGAGATAATTACAAACCAGTTATAGAAGATAAAATATATCGTGAATGGACAAATGAAGCCCCTGTTTTCTTAAAACACGATTTTGATAAAATTAGGAATTTTATTAAACAATATATAAAATTAAAAGCTAATGACGATTCTTTGCTTTATAAAATAGAAGAAGGAAGATTAAAACCAACTAAATCTCTTCAAGATGCATTAGATTCAATGCTATGTGGAAATGAAGAATTTAAAATGATTGATGAACAAGTAGTTGCATATGATAAGATTATGAAAGCAATTAAAGATTCACAAAATGATGATAAAAAGCACGTAATCATAATTACTGGTGGTCCTGGAACTGGTAAGTCAGTATTAGCTATAAATGTTTTAGCAAGATGTATTATAGATTTAAGATTAAATGCATCTTACATAACTAAAAATATGGCTCCAAGAAAGTGCTATGCATCATTGCTTTCTAAAGGAAATGCTAAAAAAAAGATTAATCTTCAAAAGGCAATTCAGTCTCCATGGTGCTTACCTAATACGCCAAATAACGGCTTAGATGTGGGAATTTTTGATGAAGCACATAGAATGCAAAAAAAGCCATATCAATATTTAGGAAATGATATGCTAGAAGATGCAATTAAAGCAGCTAAGGTATCTGTTTTCTTTGTTGATGATGATCAAAGAATAACTGTTGATGATGAATATGATGTTGATATAATTAAAAATTATGCAAACAAAGAAGGAGCAATTCTTCATAAACCATATGAATTAGTTTCTCAATTTAGATGTGATGGTTCTGATGGATATATCTCATTTTTAAATAATATGCTTGGAATAAAACAAACTGCAAATACTGATTTTGAATTTAATAAATTACAAATAAAAGTATTTGATGATCCAAATGCTATGAGAGATGAATTAAGAGAATTAAATAAAATAAATAATAAAGCACGTATGATTGCTGGTTATTGTTATGATTGGAACGTGAAATATAAAAGAGGAGAATGGGATATAATTCTTCCAAATGATTTTAAGGCAAAATGGAATTTAGAAAAAGATAGCGTTTGGGCAGTTAACCCTAATTCATTTGAAGAAATTGGATGCATTCATACATGTCAAGGTATGGAATTCGATTATGTAGGAGTATTCATAGGTAACGACCTATATTATGATGGCAATTCCGTTAGAACAAATAGAGATAAAATATCAAAGGATGATAGATCTAGTGGAATCAGATTAAAATCGACTTCCAATGAACTAGCTGATCAGTTAATCAGAAGAACTTATAAAGTCTTGCTTACTAGAGGAATAAAAGGATGTTTTATCTATTGTGAGGATAAAGATTTATCAAATTATATAAAAGAATTGTTAAATTACAGCAAATAAAAACTATTTGGAGGTGTAATATATGAGCGCTTTTTTAGATGATTTTAAACTAGTTATTAGACAATGTGATTATAGTAACACATATAAAATGGCATGGTCTAAAGCTATTGTTGAATTGTCAGGACAATTTAAGAATGAAACTAGTGATTATACTGTTATTGAATTAAATGATATTGCTACAAAAATGTTTAAATATTACTGGGATCAAACAATATATTTTAATTTGTTTCAATCTGCTCCAAGTCAACCTCCAGTAATAGTAAGCTATGTTAAAGATATTATTAATAAATATCAAAGCGATAAGAAAGACTATAAACCTATTGTTTTCATAAAAGCAGAAGAAATCATAAAAACTAAATATAAGAAAGAATTTTATTCATCAATTAGAAAAAGTATTTCTAATATTAAAGAAAATGTAATGCCTTTCTTCTTGAATTTAAATGGAAATAAATATGGCTTTTATTCTATAGACAAGAAGAATAATGCTATTATACTAAAAACCGCTAATTTAAGGGAATTATACGAGAATCAACAAGATTTATTTGACCTAATAAATTATAGATGGAGTTTAATGCTTGAGGATTATAACTCATCACCTAGAATTGGTAAAAAGGTTAGAATAATGGATGAACAAGAAGTTAAAAGAACTAAAGGCTTAAGCACATTTGATAAATTTTTAGATTTAGAAAATAAAGAACATATTTGTTTTATATGTGGAGAAAAAATTGATGATAATAAACTATCTAGAGATCATGTAATTCCTTGGAGTTATATGTATTCAGATGATTTATGGAATCTAGTTTATGTTCATAAAGAATGCAATTCATCTAAATCTAATATTACCCCAAGCGATGAAACTATAAAAAAACTAAAAGAACGTAATATTAGATTACAAGAAGAAATGCATAAAAATATAGAAAATAAAAAGATAAGCATCCTGCAAGAATTTGATTATGCAATTGAACATGATTATGTTGATAAATTTTATTCAGGATGCAAAGGATGCTAATATGAATTACTATGAAGAAAACGCAAAAGAATATATAGATAGAACTATTAATGCTGATTTATCAAGCGAAAGAGATGAATTGATTAAATTATTGCCTAACAATGCGAAAATCTTAGATATTGGTTTTGGCTCAGGAAGAGATTCGCTAGCTTTTATTAAAGAAGGTTTTGCTGTTTTATCTATTGATAACTGTAAAGAATTCTGTAAGCACGGAGAAGAATTAGGATTAAATGTTAAAAATATATCAATAGAGAATATTGATTATGATAATGAATTTGATGGAATATGGGCTTGTGCATCTCTACTTCATATTAAATCAAATGAATTACTGAGTGTATTTAAAAAAATACATAAGGCAATGAAATATAAAGGAATATTTTATTGTTCGTTTAAGCATGGTGAATTTGAAGGTATAAGGGAGAATAGATACTATACTGATATGACGCTTAAAAAAATGGAAGAAATACTCTCAAAGACAGAATTGTATTTAATCAAACATTGGATTAGAGAAGATTTTGAAGGTAGAGATTTAAAATGGATATGCTTTATTATAGGAAAATAAAATAAGCATTGCTTCACCGCAATGCTTATATTTTTTGTCATAAATTATGCTATAATTTTTATTGGAGTTGATACTATGGATAGACCAATATTAAACAAGGATTTAGATAGTAATGAATTTAGGGATTATTATTATCTAAAAGAAGAATTAATTAAGTTCTGTAAAGATAATAACTTACAAACTACTGGTTCTAAAATAGAACCAGTAGTTTGTAAGTTATTATCTTTACAGAACTTAATTAATTCTTCTTTTAGATAATAATAATCCCTAAATTCATTACTATCTAAATCCTT
>JAILKD010000002.1 GCA_024694145.1 bacterium
AATCAACTTTACTTCTTTTTTCTCTATTATTTCTTTTTCGATATTTTTACTATTAATGCTTCCTTCAAATCTAGGATTGAATTTATAATGCATTATAGCTTCAACTAATTCAGTAGCTTTCATTCCACAACTTGATTTAATGAGAATATTTATTCTTCTTAAATTTTTAAGCATCCATTCTTTTACATTTTCCGTTGTAATCCCCTTATCTTTAAATTCTTTATCAAGACAAATAGATTTTGCAAGAGTACTTGGAGCGCTAAAACCATAATGTTGACTAGTAAATCTTGCTTCACTTCTTACATTTGCTTTTCCTATTTTTAAAAATTCATATTCAGTTTCATTACCATAAACAAACATATATATAGCAGCATATCCTTTAGGAAGACTAGATGGTTGTTTATGAGGACACCCCATATCTTCTATATAATAATCCTCTTTTTTTATTACATCTCCTAATTTCTTAGTTATTTCTTCAACATACTCCATTGAATGCTTAATTTCATCGATAATCATTATTATCACCATCCTAATATCGTTAAACTTATAATTATATTATAACACAGTGCAATATATTTGCACTTAACAAATATTATTATGTCAAGTCCGTTGGTCGCACAAGTCCATTTTAGGTCCATTTTTGGACTCGTTTTTGGACTCGTTTTTGACTCAAAATGTGTGAAACCAATTACCCAAAAGACCGTTGGTTGCATTTTCATTTTGGACTTTTTCCTTGGACTCGGGGCATTTTTTGACGTGTGCGACCTGAGTTCTTTTTTTGGACTCAAAAATAAAAATGCCTTTGTTAAGGCATTAAGGCAATAAAAAAACATGGCGTTCCGGACACGATTCGAACGTGCGACCAACGGCTTAGAAGGCCGTTGCTCTATCCAGCTGAGCTACCGGAACATTTTCCATGCATTTATTATTATATAATAATTGTTTACCTTTGTAAATAGTTTTTTCACTTATTTTCACTATCTTCTAAAACTATTAATTCCATATATTTTAGATAATATTTTATAGCTAAATCTTTATCCTTCTTGCATCCTTTTCCTTTTTTAGTCATCTTATATAAACTATATGTAGAATAGCTATCATTTAATTCATATGCTTTATAAAAAGTATTATAAGCCAAATCATATTTCTTTAATTTTAAATATGCTTCTGCCATAAGTTTATATTTATTTACCGAATCAACTTCATTATCCAAATAGTTAATTGCTTCATTATAGTTTTTAAGTTTCATATAAACTGACGCTATATTAATATACTGGTTAGGTATATTATTATCTAAAGCTAATTTATACCACTTTAATGCCTCATTATAGTCTTTTTTAACACCATACCCATAAAAGTATGCATCTCCAACAAAAGGATAAGAATAAATGTATTTGCTTGCTGCACAAGCATAGAATTTAAAATATGCATCATTTTTATTTTCAACTACACCTAACCCATTATAAAGCATTAAAGCTTGTTCAAATTGTGATTCAACACTTTTAACTCTTTTAAATGTTTCTAATGCTTTTTCATAATTAGATAAATAGTTCTTATAGATTAATCCTAGATTAAACAAAGATTCATTATCACTTAATGTTTCATATAGTTCTTTTGCTTTATTAATATCTTGATTTATTCCATATCCATTAAAATATGAATCAGCTAAATATTTAATTAATTCAGTATTTCTACTACCATAACCATATAGTCTATCAAAAAGCATAAAACTTAATGTATAATCTTTATCCATACCTAGACCATTATACGCACATAATCCTAAATAAAACATTGAATTTTGATCATAAAAAGTTACACCACTTTTAAAATAAGTAACTGCCTCAGTATAATTCTCTTCATTATAATATAATAATCCAACCATACCTATAGCATGACTTTCATTTAAATCACATGCTTTTTCATAATAGCTTCTTGCTTTATTATAGTCTTTAGCAACATATTTACCATTATAATAAAGGTCCCCTAACATAGATATACTTTTAGAATCATTATGTTTTTCTCCTAAATTTAAAAGCTCTAAGCCTTTATCAATATTATCTTCTACATTTAAGCCTGTAATATAAAACATAGCTAGATTTGAACATGCTTCATATTCATTGTTTTTTATAGCTAATTCTAAATATTTAATTGCATCATTATAGTTTTTATTTTCTACTTCTTTATTTGCTAAATTTATATAATCAGCCATAAAATCACTTCCTTCAATTTAAAAAAGGCACTAAAATAGTGCCTATTTTTTATTGTTTATCTTCTCTAGTTATTCTATTATCAGCGATAACTTTATCAATTAAGAATGATGGTACTTCTTCATATGCCATAAATTCTCTTGTGAACATACCACTAGATTTAGTGATAGATTTAAGAGTATTAGCATATTCTAATATTTCAGCTTCTGGAACAGCTGCAACTAACACTTGTTCACCATTAGTTTCTTCCATTGATAATACTCTAGCACGTCTAGTATTAATATCTGATAAAATATCACCAGTATAAATTGAACTAGCTGTAATAGTTAATTTCATAATTGGTTCTAAAATAGTAGGTTTTAGTAAGAATTTGTTACCAGTTCTACCATCTTTATTAACTTCATAAGCTTCTTTATAAGAAAGAATAGCTGCATTAACGAATGAAATTTCATCAGAGTCTACTGGATGGTAAGCACCATCAAGTAGTGTTGCTTTAACACCAATTACAGGGAATCCTGCAAGAAGTCCTGATTCTAGTGACTTATTAACACCCTTTTCAACAGCTGGGAAGAAGTTTTTAGGTACTGCTCCACCAAATACTTGTTCAGCAAAGATGTTTTCATCAGTTCCTGATTTTTCCCATCTAATTTTAACAACACCAAAGTGTCCTGAACCACCAGATTGTTTCTTATATCTACCTTCAGTTTCAACTGAACCTTTAATAGTTTCTCTATAAACGATTTTTGGAGCTTCTGTTTCTACATCAATTTTGAATGCATTTTTAAGTCTATCAAATACATAATTAACATGACCAGTTCCTTGACCACCTAATAATTGTTGACGTACTTCTGCATTACGTGTAACATAAATTGTTGGGTCTTCAGCCATAATTCTATTTAGAGCTTGACCAATCTTATCTTCATCAGCTTTATTTTTTGGTTTAAATGCTCTATAAAGAACTGCTGTTGGGAATGGAATCTTATCAAAAATAAGTGGTGTTTTAGGAGTACAAATAGTCATATTTGTTAATACACCTGTTAATTTTGAAATACTTCCGATATCTCCTGCAGATAATTCTTGAACTTCAATTTGTTTTTTACCACAAGGTATAGTTAATTGTGCAACCTTTTCAGTTTTACCAGTTTGAGGACAATAGATGTCATCTCCAACCTTAATAGTTCCTGAATAAATCTTGAATATATTAGTTACACCTGAATATTGGTCAACCATTGTCTTAAATACTAAAGCTGCAAATGGTTCATCATTTTTAGTCTTAAGAACTATTTCTTTATCATCTTCTGTTTTAGCAACAATTGGATTTAAATCATTTGGAGCTGGTAAGAAGCTTTCTAGCATAGAAAGTAGAGATTTAACACCAATAGAAATATTAGCACATCCAAGTAATACTGGGAATGTTTCACTAGCTAATACTGCTTGTCTTAATGCAGTTTTAATTTCATCAGTTGTAATTGTTTCTCCACCAAAATATTTTTCCATTAATTCTTCGCTTGTTTCAGCAACAGCTTCCATAATATTTGTTCTAAGTTCTTCAACTTCTGGAGTTATATCTGAATCTTTTAATTCAAAGTCTACAACTTCTTCACCATTAAATTTTCTTCCTATCATTTCTACAATATCGATATATCCATCAAAATGACCATTATTAATAATAGGATATTCAAATGGTACAACAGTTTTACCAAATTTATCTCTAAGATCAGCTAAAAGCTTAGTTAAATTTACATTTTCCTTATCTAACTTATTTACGAATAAGAATGTAGGAATATTTCTTCTTCTTAACATGTTCCAATGTTTAACAGTACCAACTTCGATACCACTAGCTGCATCAAGCACAACAATTGCACCTTTAACCACATTTGTAGCAGCAACTACTTCACCAATAAAATCATCATTACCTGGAACATCAATAAAATTAATTTTATAATCTCCATGGAATACAGGAACAATCGCATTACTAATTGAACTTAAGCGTTGTTGTTCTTCAACCATGAAATCACTAATTGTATTTTTTCTTTCAACTGTAGCCTTTGCGCTTGCCTTAATTCCATTTGTTACAGAATAACAAGCTTCAACTAAAGTTGTCTTTCCACTTCCTAAGTGTCCTAACACACAAACGTTTCTTATTTTGTCTGAATTATACATATAAAATTTCCTCCTCTTGTAATTGAAAACGTTTTACTACCCAATTTTTATTATATCATAGAATACAATATTTAAAAACCTTTTTTTAAAAAAAATAAAAGCATCTATATTTTCATAGATGCATGTATTTCATAATACTTTTTTAAAAAATCATTTAGCATATCTAATTTTATATCAACCATATCTTCTAACTTTGAATAATATACTTCAAAAATCTTTATTGTATTT
>JAILKD010000026.1 GCA_024694145.1 bacterium
AACTAAATTATAATCAACTTCTTCATTTTTTAATTTTTCAATAACTTTTTCTAACATAATAATATCTCCTTTTTTATCACTAAAAATATTATAACATATTTAAAATTAGTTTTAAATATAGCAAAAAAAGATTCTAACCAAAGCTAGAATCTTTATTAATTAAATTATACCTTCAATATCATTATTTTCTATTTTATCACTTGGTTCTATATGATTATCTAAATCATCCCAAGATATATCTTCATCAATAAATCCTTTTTCTTTTTGCTTCTTTAAGATATATTTTGCAATAAATGTAGATGCAAACATTAATGCTAACAACAACCATCCAAAGATAATGTTTAGTGCAACAGAATACCCTCCATATAATCCTCCGCCTCTAAATAAATCAACAACATTCCAAATAAAGAATCCTACTAAAAGAATAGGTGATATTACTTTAATACTTGCATTAAACCACCAACTAGGCATTTTGAATTTCTTAGCATTCTTATTTACTTCTTTTAGTACTCTATTAGTCTTAAAGAACCAACCAATAGCTATTACTTCAAATATACCTACTAGAATAAGATTAAATGCATTACAATAATGATCTACTGTATCAAGTATATCTAGGCCAAGTCCTGTTGCAAATATAATTGAAATTAGACCTGCGACTATACAAACTGAAATAGTTGTTTTCTTTTTATTTAATTTAAATCTATCAGCTATAGATGTAGCAACACCTTCAACAATTGAGAAAGCTGAATCAATAGCTAAAGTACATAAACAGAAATAGAATATAAAAGCAAATATAGCATTAATTATACCATTACTTGTTAGGCTAACTATTGCTTGTGGATATACAATAAATGCCGTAGCTATGCCACTTGCTGATATTTCAGCACCTTTACCTAATCCATACATTGTAGTAAACATTACAATACTTGCTAAAAGTGATGTACCAGCATCAGAGAATGCGATAATCATTGTATCTTTAGCAATATTTGTATCATCCTTTAAGAATGAACCATAAACAATCATTATGACCATCATTATAGATAAACTATAAAATACTTGACCAATTGCATCAATCCATAAGTTAGGATTACCAAGTGATTCAAACTTAGGAATAAATAAAGCCTTCATTCCATCCATTGCACCACTCATAGTTAAACCTTTTATAGCCATTATAACTAAACATATTACAGGTAAAAATACAGTATATTTTACAACCTTACCAACTGATTTAGCACCATTTCTAATACAATAATATATTAAGCCCCATGCAATAAATAAACATACAATAACTAGTGTAGACATATGATTAATTCCACTACCTACTCCTATTTCATTAGCCCAAATATTGCTTGCTTTACTTGCAGCATCTGCTACACCTGTAAATTGACCAAATTTAAAGCAACATATAGTCATTAATATAACCCATGCAAATACAACTGCATAATAAGTTACAATAAAGAATGCATTTGTTGTTCCACACCAACCAATGAATTCAAACTTTTTATTCATTGATTTTAATGCATTTGGAGCACCTCTATGTGCCTTTCTACCAATAGCTATTTCCATCATTAATAGTGGAATACCCATTACAAGCATCATTACTAAATAAACAAGTAAAAATGCTCCTCCACCATATTTTGCACATAATCCTGGAAATCTCCACGCATTACCTAATCCAACAGCTGAACCAATTGCTGCTAAAATAAAAGTAAATCTTGAGTTCCAACTTCCACGCTCTTTAGTCTCACTCACGATAATCACCTCTAACATTAGTATATTATATACTAAATAGTAATAATTGCAATAAAAAAAGAGCTTTTTATAGCTCTAATTTTTCTATTAAATTAACTTTTTTGTAATTATCGTTGTTATCAGATGAAAGACATGCTATTTCTACCTTTTTATTTTTACCATGGTAATCTGATCCACCACTTATCGCTAGATCAAACATATTAGCCATTTCAATTAAATATTTTTGTTCTTCATCATTATATAAACTATAGCAACACTCTAAACCTTTTATACCATAGTTTTTAAATCTATTTATTCTTTCATTTAAAACTTCTTTTTCTACTCTTTTTTCACCAATTCCACCAAATGGATGAGCAAGAACTAAAAATCCTTTTTCATCTTTAAGCCTTTTTATTACTTCCTCACTTGATAGTTTTTTAGTTTTAAGTTTATGGAATAAATATGTTTTAATTGCGAAATCAATATTTGGAGCATATCCATATTTAACAATAAAACTTGCGATAATTGGTTTTGTTGGATTATCAACGCTTAATAAATACTTTAAATCTTCTTTTCTAAATTTTATTTTAAAATCTTTTTTTAGAATCTTAATACGTTCTAGTAATCTATCACGTCTAACATTATTTATTCTATCTATTATATCTTTTAAAACTAAACTATTTGGATCATAATTATAAAATAAGATATGAACCGAGTTGTTTAAATCTCTTGTAGATAATTCAACTCCATAGATGAGATTTGGCGCTTTTAAGCCATTTTTTATGATATATTTAGTACTTTCTATTGAGTCATGATCTGTAATTGAAAAATGATCTAAATCTTTTGTTTTTTCTAATAATGTAGGTATATCATCAGTTCCATCTGAATAAATTGTATGCATATGGAAATCAAACATATAGACCACCTCCAAATATATTATAGCACAAAAAAAACTATCAAAAAATTATTTGGTAGTTTTTTTAATAATATATTTTGCTTTAGAATTTTGCATTGCTTTTTTTATTTTTATAAATTCATCTGGTTTAAAATTATCTATCCTAACAGGCAAAAAGTTTCTTTTAGCAATATATAATCTAATTATTCCATTATCTTCTACTATTTTATTTAAGGAATCATAATTAAATGTTGCCTTGCTTTTTTCTTTCAAACTATTTAACTGGCAATCTACTCTATTAATATGAAATACAAATCTATATCTTACAACTTCTCCAAATGTATTATCATAATTTTTCTTAATACTTTTAGGATATAATAATTTATAATATAAAAGCATTAATAAAATTATAAAGAAGCATGCAGCAATAACAATAAAATCAGTATATTTCATATTTTTATTAGCTGCTATTATTGCACAAACTATACCTGTAATGATAAAAGCTATTGTAAGAAAAATCATTATCCATAATCTTCTACCAGCAAGTTTGATACATTTTAGGGTTTGTTTTGTTAGTTCTTCTGTGCTAAATTCTGATTCATTAATAATATCCATAATTCCTCCAAAAAACAAAACCACGTTTAATCGTGGTTTATTCTAATGTCATATTTGGTTCTTCTAATTGTTTTTCTTCTTCTACAGTTTCTTTTGTTTCTTCAGCTTCTATTTTTGGTTCTTTATCTTTTTTCATATAAATTATTAATAAATATAATCCATAGATAAATAAAACTGATAATGCTAATGCTTGACCTAAGAATAACTTCTTTCCGCCACCTGTAAAATTAACTCCAATTAATAAATATAGAGCATTAAATATTATTGTAAATATTAAACTACCCTTACTTTCAATTATGATACCTAATATTCCTGCAATTGCAAATGATGAACCAACAAATATCATAATATACTTTGAATAAGTGATTCTATTGAAATAATACATATTACATGCTGCATATAAAACTGCAATAATAATTAATGCTGGTAAAATATGCATCTTACCTCTAAATTCTTTTTGAATTACTCCTCTAAAATATACTTCTAGTGCAATAGCAACTGAAATATAGAAGAATAATTGTACTATAAGAGATTTAGCACTTGTATTCTTTTTAAAAGATATGAATAATAAACCTATTGCAATAATTAATGGTATATAGAATAATAACTTTTTTAGACTTCCTAAGCTTATTTTATTAAATCCTATATCAGATTTATCATATTTTTTACTACCAATATAGAAAATTGGAATTATTGTACTTAGTAACATCATTCCACCTTGAAATATTAGTGTTCTATTTTGTGATAATTTAAGTGCTTTAGCTATCAAGGATGAACAAATAAAGAATAAAAGCACTATTGCACCAAAAAGTAATGCTTTTAATACAGGTTTTATCTTCTCCATGAAAATGCCCCCTTTTTGAATATTAATTTACTATAAATTAATTATAACATAAAAAAATAATAATTTTAATATGAAAGTTTATATTTTTAATAGATAAAAGAAAAAGGCTTAAAAAAGCCTTATATTAATTATATTTTTTTAGTATTATTTACTAATTGAGCATAAAGCAACCATACCTGGTCCTACATGTGCTCCAATTATAGGACTAATCATAACTATTTTTATATCTAATCCTAAGTTTAGTTCTTCTAATTTTCCTTTAACAAAATTAGCCATATCTATAGCATCAGCATGTGAAATATAGACAGTTTTATAGTTATCATCATGCATTTCATTAAATCTTTCAACAAGACTTCCAGCTGCTTTTTTACTACCATGCTTTTTAGCAATTGTTTCAAGTTTTCCTTCTTTGTTAATAATTAAAACTGGTTTAATATTTAAAGCTCCTGCAATAAATGCAGTTGAAGCTTTAATTCTTCCGCCTCTTTTTAAATATTTTAAATCTTCAACAAAGAAGTTTACACTAGTTCTTTTAACAATGTCAGCTAAAACTTTTGCATTATCTTCAATTGATAATCCTTTATTTTTATTATCTAATGCAATTCTTGCAAGTAAAGCTATTCCAGATGTAGCTGATAATGTATCAACTATTTCTATTTTAACATTAGGGTATTTATCCTTTAATTCATCTTTAGCAAGTAATGCACTTGAATATGTTTGAGATAGACCACTTGATAATGGTAAATATAAAATATTAATATTCTTTTCACAGAATGGTGTAAAATATTCAACATATTTAAATGGAGTAATTTGACTTGTTGCAGTAACTTTTCCATCTTTCATTGCTTGATAGAATTCTTTCATTACTTCATCGCTTTCAACAAATACACTTACCTTTGTTTCTTCTCCAATTTTATATTCCATTGGAATGAATTCAATATCATTTTCTTTAACAAAACTTCCCTCTATATCTGCAGATAAATCTATAAAGATTTTATATTCATTCATTTTAACACCTCTTTTTTTATTTTAACCTATTACATTTTATGATACTATTTAGGTTTAATCAATAACCATATTTACATTATTGTGTATTTTTACACATTTGTGTATAATATGTGTAGGAGGTATATTATGGATAAAAGAGTTTATAAGACAAAAAAAGCAATAAGAGATGCAATGTTAGAATTAATATTACAATACGATTACAACAAAATAACAGTAAAAATGATTACTGATAAAGCTAATATTGGCAGAAAAACATTTTATTTACATTACGGATGCATTGAAGATGTTATACTAGATTATAAAAATACAATATCACTTGAATTAGAGCAATCCATTAATAAGAATTTTTTCAATACAGAAAATGATATTCATAACATATTTATGGATTTAACTAATCTAATAAAGAATAATATAGAGTTCTATAGGAGAATTGCTAAAAATGACACTTACTTCTTTATGAGAAACATTTTTGAGCAAATGTTAGAGGAAGCAATTAACAAAATATATTTCAAGTCATACAAAACTGATAGTACTAATGTAAGCTATTATTCTAGTTTTTATGCTGCTGGTATGACTAGATTATTCTTTGATTATTTAAAAGGATCAATAAGTATAAGCTTAGATGATGTAAGATACATCATCACAAGAGCATGCTTATTATCACTTGATGATATAATTAAGCGTAATCACGAAATAATCATTTAACATTTTTTTGTACAAATTTAATTTTTTTTAGTAAATTTATTGTTAATTTTGATAAAAAGTTATATAATTATTATAATATTTAAGGAGGGAAAAATATGAATAAAAAAGGTTTATTTAAAAGTTTTTTAATTTGTACAATAGCTGCACTATCTTTTTCAGCTTGTGGCAAAAAGAAAAACAATACAACAACAAAAGATAATACTACTACTGTTGCTCCTGAACCAGATCCAGAGCCAAAACAAGATGAAGTAAAAACTAGTAGTTATTATGCAAAAGCAAATAACGGAATTGCAGCATTGGAAGTTAGAACAAAAAAAGATGTAATTCAATTCGTTTCGTTTTCAGCAACTGATAACGAAGGAATGCCTACATTACTTCAACCAATTATTGAGAACAATCAAATAACAAAAGTAAAATTATATGCATTTATGTCTACAGATGGTTCTCCTCTATTCTTTATTAGAACAATTGATTTAAAGGATGATGGTATTGAGCTTCCTCTAGAAATTGAAGCAGATGATCTTGAATATTCTGATAGCAACACATTGTTCTTAAAGAAAGATAACGGAAAACTATGTATTTATAACAGAAACATGAACGTAACATTCGATACTAAAGGAAACGTTACAACTAATGATTTTATTACAGCAACAACTGCTCCATATATACTTGATGGTATTGTAATTAATTATAAAGATGGAGTATATTCTATAGCTAAAGAAAGTGAAAGAATAGAATGCTGTCTAGATCCTGCAAACTTTAATCTTACTTTAAGTAGATATAGTAATTATTTGAAAAAGTTTGTAAAAGTTGGTATATACAAGATGGATATTACATCTACTAACCCTACTTGTCAATTACTTGCCGATCCATCTTTAATGAGTGATGAAAGTGAAGACATATTCTATGAACCAGTATTGAAGCCATATGGAACACTTACTCCAACATTAGATGAAAACGGAAATGTTACTTCTTGCAAAGCAGTAATGTCAATGTATGGTATGGAAGACGAATCAACATCAACATTAGTATATAATGATAATAATCAATTAGTATCAGTTACTTATGAAGATGAAGGAATAACATACCAATATCAATATACTTATGATGTAAAAGGAAGAATAAAGACTTTCAAAAAAGGTAAAATTGAAAGTAATACTTTTACTGCCATAGAAGAATATGAATATACATATACTGATTTTGGATACAAACAAATAATAAAATATAACGATGGTAGTGAAAAATATCAACAAATTAATTCTTACGACGAAAATAAAAATTATCGTTTAACTTCAACTCAAGTACAACGTTATATTGGTAGTGCATATGCAAATTATTATTTAGATACATTTACATATAATGAAGAAACAGGTTTACTTGCTGAATCTAAGAAAGAGTATGCTACTCCTAGTGTTGACGACTCTAGAACAGTATATACATATACAGATGGCATCATAACAAATTGGAAAACATACAAAAAATATGATAACTCAGGAACTTTAACTGAATATCTATATATGGATACAACAGATTCAAAAGAAAAAAAGGCTGATAATCATTACTATAAAACAACAACTGAGAAAACATACAACACTAATGGTAATGGAAACATTAACAACACAAGAGTCGTTTCATATGAGTATCTTGATGAAGAAAGCTTGTACTTGTTAAAATATGAAGATAGAACAACATATTATGATGATTCAGAGCACTATATTGAAGAAACATATGTTTATAGCGATGAAACAAAATTAATAACAAGCTATACGAAGAAAGAAAAAGAATCAAGAACTTCTGCTTTGATTAAAGAAACAACTAGAACATATACTTATAAAGGTAATGTTATTGATAAAATTACTCAAGTTGAAACTAATGGTTCTTCTACTACTACAAATATGACTTATACTTATAATACAAATGGTCGTATAAGCGAAACGCTTGATAACAAGACTTTGGCGAGAACAGTTTGTACATATGACGCAGATTT
This sequence comes from bacterium, assembly GCA_024694145.1. GTDB lineage: Bacteria > Bacillota_I > Bacilli_A > Acholeplasmatales > JAEDCM01 > RGIG10196. The sequence goes on from JAILKD010000026.1 coordinate 7,786, forward strand.
AAATCCAAAGCAATCAGACACTTATCAATTTGTTAATGAAACAGTTGGCGAATTACTTGTAACTACATACAAGTTTACACCAGATAACCCAATGATGCCTAATATAATAATTAACCGCCAATATAATAATTCAACATATAAATTAGAAATGGTTATGCAAATGTATTATGCTGATGCAATGTCATTGATGGCTGGTACTCCTTCAATAACAACTATTCAAAATTATGATGCTAACGAAAAGCTAAGTGTAGAAACAATAACTGAGTATTATGAATTATCACATACTAGTAGTAAAACTACAAACAAAACATATGCATATAATGGTGAGACACAATATGTTAGTGTCGAAACAGTTTTAGAATATGATGAAGATGGTGACATGACAAAAGAAAGTTATACTGAAAGATATAATGAAACAAATCTTAAAGAAGTATACGAAAAAGTATATGGAACTGAAACAACAGGTACTAGATCAACATATACTAACACAGACCCTCAAGTTGTAACTAACTACACTTGGGATACATCAACTGACGATTGGAAAGTTGTGACTGAATAATATATATAAAGGCTTAATCTTCTAGATTAAGTCTTTTTCTTTTTATTTTATTAACAAATACATAAATATATTGTATAATATGAATGGGGTTTTATTATAAAAGGGGATATTTATGAAAAAAAAGTCTATTAAAAAGTTTTTTAATATGCACACTTGCTGAAAACTATAATATTGATGATAAATTATATGATGGAACCATTACAGTAGAAAATGCAACATTACCAGAATAATTAGATAATAAAAAAAGGCTTAATCAAGCGATTAAGTCTTTTTTATTTATTTTACTACGATATTAACTATTTTCTTTGGTACTACAATTACTTTAACAATATTTAATCCATCAGTAAATGCTTTAACTTTTTCACTAGATAAAGCTTTTTCTTTAATAGATGCTTCATCTTCATTTAATCCGACTTCAATCTTATCTCTAAGTTTTCCGTTTACTTGAACCATCATAAATATAGTATCACTAACAAGTTTTGTTGCATCATATTTAGGCCATGATTCATAAGCTATTGTATTATTATGACCTAAGATTTCCCATAGTTCTTCTCCTAAATGTGGAGTAATAGGACTTAACATCTTAACAAATCCTTCAACCATAGCCTTATTAACCTTAGGTTGTTTTGTTGCTTCATTTAAGAAAATCATCATTTGACTTATTGCTGTATTAAAGCATAAGTTATCAAAATCTTCAGATACCTTTTTAACTGTTTGGTTATATACTAAATCAAGAGCTGGTGTTTCTTCATTTACAAATTCAATGTTTGAATTAGCACCTGTTACAAATCTATAAACTCTATCTAAGAAACGTCTAGCACCATCAAGTCCTGCTTCACTCCAAGGTTTTTCTGCCATAAGTGGTCCCATAAACATTTCATAAAGTCTAAGTGAATCTGCACCATAATCTCTAACAACATCATCAGGATTAACTACATTACCTCTAGACTTGCTCATCTTTTCACCATTAGATCCTAAAATCATACCTTGGTGAACTAACTTTTTAAATGGTTCTTTCACTGGAACTAATCCTTTATCAAATAAATAATTATTCCAGAATCTTGAATATAATAAGTGTCCAACAGCATGTTCTGGTCCACCAACATATAAATCAACTGGCATCCAGTGCTTTAATAATTCATAATTAGCAAATTCTTTATCATTATGTGCATCAATATATCTTAAGAAATACCATGAGCTAGCTGCAGATCCAGGCATTGTATTAGTTTCTCTCTTACCAACCTCACCTGTTTTCTTATTCTTATAAGTTTTCCATTCTGTAGCATTTTCTAGTGGTGCTGTACCACTTGTTTTTGGTTTATAATCATCAAGAACAGGTAATACTAATGGAAGTTCATCATCAGGTAATACTTCATCATAACCATTATAATGAACTACTGGAATTGGTTCACCCCAGTATCTTTGTCTAGCAAAAATCCATTCTCTAAGTCTATAAGTAATCTTCTTAGAACCAATACCTTTAGACTCTAAGAATTCAACCATTTTATTAATGGCATCTTCTTTGTTTAATCCGTTTAAGAAGCCACTATTTATATGTAAGCCATCTTCTTCATAAGCACATGTTGAAATATCTCCACCTTCTAAAACTTGGATAATTTCAAGGTTAAATTTCTTTGCAAAATCATAATCTCTTTGATCATGTGCTGGTACTGCCATAATTGCACCTGTACCATATGTAGATAGAACATAATCAGAAATAAAGATTGGAATTAATTTATCATTAACAGGGTTTATTGCATAAGCACCAGTAAATACTCCTGTTTTTTCTTTTGAATCAGTTCTTTCAGCTTCACTTTTTTTAGCACAAGCTTCTTTATAAGCATTAACTTCATCCTTTTTATCAGGTGTAGTAATCTTATCAACTAATTCATGTTCAGGAGCAAGTACACAGTAAGTTGCTCCAAATAATGTATCACAACGTGTTGTAAATACTGTGAAGTTATAATTTGTTTTATCTACTTTAAATGTTACATGAGCACCAACTGATTTGCCAATCCAGTTTCTTTGCATAGTTTTTGTAGATTCAGGCCAATCGATTTCATTTAAGCCTTCAAGTAATCTCTCTGCATACTTAGGAATATCAAGTACCCATTGTTTCATATTCCTTTTAACAACAGGATATCCTCCACGTTCACTCTTACCATCAATTACTTCATCATTTGCTAAAACTGTACCAAGTTCTTCACACCAGTTTACTGGCATATCAATTTGACGAGCAAGTCCATCAGCATATAATTGTTTAAAAATCCATTGTGTCCACTTATAATATTTTGGATCACAAGTTGAAACTTGCTTATCCCAGTCAAATGAGAAACCTAACATTTTAAGTTGTCTAGTAAATGTTTCAATATTTTTAAGTGTAAAATCTTCAGGGTTATTACCTGTAGTAATAGCATATTGTTCTGCAGGAAGTCCAAATGAATCATATCCCATTGGATGTAATACATTATATCCTTCCATTCTCTTTTTACGTGATACTATATCACTTGCAGTATATCCTTCAGGATGTCCTACATGTAACCCGTGTCCTGATGGATATGGGAACATATCAAGTACATAATATTTTGGTTTTGAGAAGTCATAAACATCTGTTTTAAATGTTTCATGCTCATCCCAATATTTTTGCCATTTTGCTTCTATTTCTCTATGATTGAAATCCATATTTATCACTCCATTTTCGTACTATAATATAATAACATAATTATTATATTTTTTAAAGAGAAAAATAAAAACTGCTTATTCTAAGCAGTCATTATTCTTTAAAACTGTATTAGTAATAATATACTTATTAAGTAGGAAGAATAGATAAGGAAAATATAAGAATATAGTCAAAACAGTCAATACTAATCCAGGGAACCATATTAAACAAATCTTTCCTATACTTCCTTTAAACTTTAGATTATCACCATCTATATATCTTCTGCTTTGTAAGAATCTTTCCTTTATATTTAAAGCAAAAGGATAACCAATTAATGATGTTGCTAGAACAATTATTTTAAACAAAATTGAAGATAAAAGAATTTTTATAAGTTGTAATCTCGTTCCTGATTTTGTATTACTATATCCTTCATAATGAGTATGAATATTTCTATACTTATAGAATCTAGAAGTAATAAATATTGTACTAAATGCCATAGGTAATGCACCACATATTTTTAAATATAAATCATAGAGTTTTGCTGTATCAGTTCCGTTTTTTCTAACTAGAAAAATAATTAAGGTAGCAATAAAAGAAAACAAAGTAAAGCAAGCTACGCAAAGTACTAGGCCTGATAAATATATTAAATATAAATGTTTTGTCCTCCCATCAAATACTAGTTTTTTATTATTAAGTTTAGTATTACTAATTAACCATGAATGATATCTCATAAATGCCCATGGGAATGCAAGTGTAATAGAAAAAATAATTAATAAAAAGTATTTTAGCGTTTTAATATATGCAGTTGTTCTTTTAACATCTAAAGTACTTTTCATTTTCCCCACACCTCTAAAAAAGCGCTATGCTAAAGCTTTTTCTCTTTTTTCTCTTTTTAGTTCTTTGCTTCTTACTACAATAGTTATTATTGATAATATCAATGTTAAAATATTAAATACAATAACTGGATAAAGTTTTACAAAATATCCATAAGTTAGCCAAAACATCGAATTAAATATTAATCCAATTTTAATTAATATTTCAGCAACTCTATCATCCATTGTTTTAACAAATGTAATTATAACAAAAGTAGAATATACTATTGTTGCACAAATAGGTAAGTATCCATACCAAATATTATTACTTAAAAATATATTAAATAATACTCCACCAACTACTGCTATTAATAAAAATATTAGTGATACAACTAATTTTGTTTTTTTCTTATCATCTTTTACAAAAAGTAAAACTATATTCCTAAAGAAAGCAGTCATCTCTTGCATTGTTGCACTATATGCTTTCTGTAATATTTCTGCAATAGTGGATAATATATAATTTGAATTTTGAAATACTAATATTTTCTTCTTTGATTTTAGAAGTGCTGATGTTGTAAATAAAGTATTACCCATCAAAGATAAAATGTTTGCAATTATTAGTATCATTCTACCACCTCAGGCAAGATTATATACTAAGATACTTCTTTTTTATATCAAAATTATTACCTTAATACTATAATTCTTCTACATTTTCTTCCTTTTCCTTTAAATCTAATGGAATCAATAAATTCTTATTTATAGCATAACTTATTAATCCTAAGATAATCGCATAAAGCTTTCCAATATATGATCCAAGTAATATATATAGGAAATTTGTTGTATTTTGATAAACAATTAAATAATAATTATAATAAATTGTTGAATTTATAATGCTTGATGTAAGTACACATATGAAAAATGCTAAATATGCATTTGCATTTTTACTATTTAACTTATCAAATATATATAGCATTACCCAAATACCTATAAATGTACCTACGGCTGATGCAATATATCCAAAGAATTGTTTAAAATATAGCGTATCAAAGCCATTTGACGAAATAGTTGCTGTTAGTTCTATTAGCGCACTTAACAATACTGCAGCTATAGCTGATGATGTTAATATCTTTGCTTTTCTTATTCCATATTCTTTGGCACATATTATTACTGTAAAAGTAAAGCCAGTATACAAAATAGAATCTATCGCAAATATTAAATTATAAAACTTAACAGGTGTAGTTACACTATTATAAATATTTGCATTAACAGCAAAACCAATTGCAAATGTAAATAGCATAGCATAATCATACCATCTTCTACATAATGTTAATAATGCAAAAAATAGTATGCCTAGTATTGCTAAAAACCATAAGTCCATAGCACCACATCCTTCTACTTATTATATATTACAAGTAATTTTCCATCTTTAACTTCAACGCTTGATGTAACTCCTATAAATTCATTATCTATTCCAAGAGGAAAGTTTTCATATAATTCGTAATCAGTTAATTCATATTTAAAGTTTTTAAGTGTTACACCACTACTTTTAGTGTATAAACTAAAAACAGAAATATAACCCTTATAAGTATCATCAAAAGTGATTTTTTCATTTTTTATAACTCTAATTATCTTATTTTGATCTATTAAATACCCATTAGCATTATTATCTTTAAGATATGATAACACACCAATATTAGCTATAGAATGTTCTATTCTTTTACCTAAACATCCATATAGATAAAACTCATTATATCCCATATTTAAGCCATATTTACATGCATCAACTATATCTGTATCATTTTTTATTGGATTAAGTGTAATGATTTTAGTATTACTACTTAATTTTATTTTTTTTATATCAAGTGAATCAAAATCACCTATTAATAAATCAATATCATTAATATTATAATTATCTAGTTTTAAATAATTATTATACCCAGCATCCGCTATAATTAATAAATCATCACTATTTTTTATAATGCTTTTTTCATTAAAATCTCCTGCACCTATAATAATGCATTTACCCATATTACCACTCCTATATTAATGGTTTAACATCACTATGGCATGTGTGTAAGTGTTCATCTTCACATGTATGACTATTATCATAATCTAATCTATTATTTAATAAATCATTAACAGCATCATCAGCACTTCCACTAACACCTGCATAAAGCTTTATATTTAGTTCATTAAGCTTACTAACAGCACCGTAGCCTAAGCCACCACAAATAAGTGCATCTATATTGTTATCTTTTAAATAATTAATTAAAGCACAATGAGTTATACCATTATTTGAAATAATATATGATTTAATAATTTTATTATTCTCTATTTCATATATTTTAAAGCTTTCTGTTTTACCGAAATGTTGAAATACATTTCCTTTATCATAAGTAACTGCAATTTTCATATTATCTAACCTTCCTTATTTTTATATTATTTTCTTTTGCATATTTTTTTGTATCAAAATCAACTAAGCTATTCATTTGTTGTCTCATTGCTTCTGATAATTCATCATTTGTTTTGTATTGTTCTTTTAGTTCTGAATACTTTTTGGGGCTCATAACTACAAAAGTATTTTTCTTTTTTAATAAGTAGCCTACATATAAATCTAAATCATAGCCTTTTTCATATAGCTTATCTAAAGCCATAGCAAATCCACTAAAGAATGCTGGTATTTCTTTTTTATAACCTTCAGATGAATCTTCAGGGAAAATCATAATACTTCTATTTTTTTCAACTGAATCAATAGTTTCTTTAATTGTTTTAGCAAATCTTATATCTGTATATGTTGGTATTATTCTCATTCCTAAATAGTATGCTGAAACTAATGGACTAACTATAGTTCCAACTAGCCATGAAAGCCATTTAGGCAAATGACGCTTTTGGTGATAATAAGTTGTAATTAAATATTTTCTAACTGACTTAAATCCTAAAGTCATTTCATATATTCCCCATATTCTAAAATCATTTTTAAAATATAAATCCATTTTAAGTGGGCTCTTTTTTCCACAATGATTTACTAAAAACATATATGGCTTATCCTTTGGAAATTCATCTCCTAAAAATAGTATTTTTGGTTTTCTAACTATTATTTTTAAAAGAATTTTAACAAGTTTAAACCTTATTTTTTTTCTGCCTTTTTCTATATCACGCATGTTATCACCACAAATATATTTTATCAAAAAATATGGACTAATTCCATATATTAGCCCATATTTACTCTTTATTAGTATTCATATAATTTATAAATTCTTCTAAGCCCTTAATCTCATTAAAGATTCTATCTACAATATATCTTTCATTTGATTCATTAAAGTTTGTTGTATAATCATAAATTGTTGTGTAATATACTAAGAAAGCTACAGCATTCAAATAAGATTCTTCACTAATATCTTCATATCTTTTATCTATCTTAGCTTCAACAAAATATATTAAATTTAAGAACACATCAGGTGTTGCATTTATTTCTTTTGTTCTATTAAATAGACCAAATGATGCAGAGATAAGTTCATTTAATCTCTTTTCATTTAAAATGTATTCATTAGCTTTATTCTTACAATCTAATTGATACTTACCATATTTAATCTTAATTTCATCATCATCACGTTTTTCATTACTATCTTTTTCTTTTTGCATCTCTAAATCTTCAATAATTTTCTTATCAGATTTTGTTCTAAGTATTTCATTAGTTGTACTCTTTGCTTTTTGGTTTTTATCAACCAAGAATAATACACCACTATTATCAATATCCATTGTCAAACCAATAACTATATAATTAATACAATCAGTTATAAAACAGCTTAAATAATGGATTGCTAATTGAATAACTAAAGCAACAATTGACATTGTAACACCTATCATATTAGCTTTATTTGTTCCAAATCTAATCATTAGATAGATTGCATAACCAATAGATACAATCTTTATAAACATTTTAAAATAAAGAATTGAATTTCTTTTTAATTTCTTATACCAATTAAAGCTTCTTTTCTCTAGGAAATTCATTTCTTTTCTACTAGTTGCAAATAAAATGAAATCTAATACTGATGAAGCAAGTAATAAAACTGCAAGAGTCACATAAATGATAATATTAACTAAATCATGCTTAGATGCAATCATAAATCCATAGAAGCATAAGAAGATAAATGTAGTTATCATACTAACAGCTAAAGTGATATTTTCAATTTTATGCTTAATGATATTTATAGCTGCTTTTGAATAGTCTGTACTAACTGGTTTTTTACCATCACTAGCTTTATATATAGCATCATTAACTGCCTTACCAACTATTTTTCCGAAAAAGCCCATTTTATCACTCCTTCCTTAATAAGTATATCACAAATTTAATTATTTTAAAAAAAATTATTTTCTATCCCATTCTGGGTGAAGTTTATGCATTTCTTGTTTATCTAAATACATTTTTGCATCAATATCTTTCATGATTTCATCTATACTACTATTTTTTAAATCAATTTTAGAATAACCTAAAGCAATTGATAATTGATATTTTTCTTTTCCTGAATTATTAAAATTATCAAAAACTGTATAAATATTATCAACTAATATCTTTAATAATTCATCATTTTGTGTATTAAGTATAACGATAAATTCATCACCAGCAAATCTTATAACAGCACCATATGTTCCAACAGCTTCTCTTAACAAGTCTCCTGTAATTATTAAAGCTTGGTCTCCAACATGATGACCAAAATTATCATTAATTAATTTAAAGCCATTTAAATCAAGCATCATTGCTGTAAAGTTTTTATTCTTTTTTGATTTTTCCATTGCTTTTTTTAGTGAATCAAGGAATACTCTATTATATAGTTTTGTTAGTTTATCTCTAAATATAGTATCGTTTTGTAGTGCCATAAATAAGAAATCAACTGTTAGTGCTGCGCCAATCCAAATTGTTGAAATATCTGGTAAAAAGTATTGTACAATCGCAGCTAATTCCATTGGAATTAAGAAAAACCATACAGGGAAGAACTTTAAAAGTCCTCCTTTAATTCTTGCATAAATATAATAAATAAGCGCATCTAATAAAATTATAAATGATAATATGTAGAATAAATAATATCCAAAGCCACCTCTTGAGAATTTTGAATCAGCTACATCAAAGACAAATGGTGTGAATATATTTATAATTAAACTAACTATGCTTATAACTACTATAACAATAGCTGCTATTAAGTGCTCTTTATCAATTTTACCATTAAATCTATAATTAAAATAAAAGTTAAAGCATATTAATCCTACTATCAAGAATACTCTAAGCAAACTACAAGTAATATAAATCATTACATCATTAAATATACTTGCAGTATTTAACAAACCATAATTTAAATCAAATGCATATGATAAAACATCTACCAAAGAACCAGCAAAAATAATACCTATCATAGATCTTAAAAGTACATTTGTTTTATTTTTTTCTTTGAGAATATATGAACTTGTTAAGGCAGTAAATAGTACAATAAATATTGATATACCATCTACTAATAAAATAGTGATTAAATCTTTATTCATAAATGCACCTACCTTCCAAATAACATACTTAATATATCTTCTACTTGATTACTCTTTTTTTCACCAAAGGCACAGTAATTAGAAAAATGTTCACAATTATTATCAATTAAATTATATTCACCTAGACCAGTCCCCAATTGACTTTTAGCAAATTTAACTATTTCATCTTTACTTCTAACTTTATTTAATTCACTATTATCATATTCTCTAACTTCTACTACTCCACCCTTTAAAAACTCATCTAGTGTAGTAGAAATTATAAGTGCAGTTTCAGGAGATATTTCACTACCCTTAGGGGAAGCGTACTGAATAACTTCATTATCGCTTACATAAATACCATGATGGTAATATAGTCCCCTATTAACTCTTATTTGATCTCCATAATTTGGTTTTTTCATTTTCCACATAATAACCACATTCTTTCATAATAACGTACAACCTAAAAATATTATAACATATTTTTAATTATTTTTTAAAAATATATTTTCTTATTTCTAATAATAAAACAAAAGAAATCCCTTAATTAAGAGATTTCTTTTAATTTTTCTATAGTTTTTCTAACAATAAATTCAACAGCTTCCGCTCTTATTTCATTACGAGTCCCGTTAAACCACATTTCATAAACATATTCATTATCATTAATTACTAAGCCAAAGCATACAAGGCCAACATTATCACCAGATGGTCCTGCATAACCAGTAATACCAATACCTACATTACTATTACTTTCAAGTTTTACTCCCTTAGCCATTTCTAAAGCTACTTCTTCAGAAACTACACTATATTTATCTATAGTTTCTTTTTTTACATGAGCATATTTCATCTTAGCTTCTATAGTATAAGTTACAAAACTTTGATTAAATACTTTAGAAGCATCAGCAACACTTACAATACATGCGGCAAGAAGTCCACCAGTACAGCTTTCAGCCATTGAAATAGTATATTTATGTTTTTGTAATAATTCTACTAATTCTTCCATTAGAAAAGAATATCCTCCATTGTATAAATCTTAGGTTCACGCCCTAAAATATATTCAGCAGCTTTAACAGCACCCTTAGAGAAAATCTTTTTAGAGAATGCTTCATGCTTAAATTCTAATACTTCATCAGTACCAGCAAATATTACAGAGTGTTCTCCAACAATTGTTCCACCTCTAACTGCATTAATACCAATTTCATGTTCACGTTTTGAATAACCATTTCTACCAAATACATGTTTAAATTCATTATTTGGATCAATTGCTTCAAGTAAAGCTAGAGCTGTTCCACTAGGTGCATCAACTTTCTTATTATGATGTTTTTCAACTATTTCCATATCAAAATCATTTTTAAGAATATTAGCCATCTCAGCGCATACTCTTTTAAGTACAGTTACTCCTAGTGAGAAGTTTGCTGTATAACAAATAGGTATTATTTTAGATGCTTCAGCTACTTGCTTTTTTTGACTATCAGAATAACCAGTAGTCGCTATAACTAGCGCTTTTTTATGCTTTGTTGCATATCCTAAAGTCATATCTAAGCAAACTGGAGAAGAAAAATCAATTATTAAATCAAAAGGTGTAGTTATTTCATCTAAATTAGATAACTTATCAAGCGCAACAATTCCACTTATAGAATGTCCCTTACTTATTAATTCTTCTTCTACAAGTTTATTCATTGCACCATAGCCTACTAATGCTACTTGCATAAACCTGCCTCCTTCATAGAATTAATTAAGATTTCTCTATTCTTATCAGTCATCTTATATAAAGGTAATCTATATCCACCAACATTCATTCCTAAGTAATTCATAGCTTCTTTTACTGGAATTGGGTTAGTTTCTATAAATAAATTATTAATTACATCTAAATACTTTAGTTGAATTTCAAGGGATTTTTTAACATCTCCGTTTAAGTAACTCATAACTAAATCATGAGTTTCTTTTGGACAAATATTTGCTAAAACAGAAATAACGCCAGACCCACCAGCAGATAAAACTGGAACAATCATATCATCATTTCCTGAATAAATTCTAAATGAATCACTTGCATATTTAGCAATTTTCATAACATAGCTGATGTTTCCACTAGCTTCCTTAATACCCATAATATTTGGATGCTTGCTTAATTTAGCAATTGCATTAACACTTACTGAGCAACCAGTTCTTCCAGGTACATTATAAATGATAATTGGAATATTTACACTATTAGCAACAGTTGTGAAATGTTGAATCATACCCTCTTCATTTGTCTTATTGTAGTAAGGAGTGATTATAAGTAGAGCATCAGCTCCAAGACGTTCAAATTTTTTGCTTTGTGTAACTGTAGTTTCTGTACAGTTTGAACTAGAACCAACAATTACTGGAACTCTCTTATTAACTTTTTTAACTGTAAAGCTTACAACTTCTTCATCTTCTTCATGAGAAAGTGTAGGTGATTCACCTGTTGTACCGATAATTAGAATAGCATCTGTTGAATTCTTGATTTGGTATTCTAATAATTCTTCTAATTTGTTGTAGTTAACACTACCATCTTCATTCATTGGCGTAACTAAAGCTACGATTGATCCTTTAATATCTAACATAATTAATTCCTCCTATTAATCTAAATCATTTTTATATAAATCTTCATAAGTTTCTCTTTTAATTGCAAGTTTTGAATTGCTTCCGTTAACAAATACTACAGCTGGTCTAGGTAATCTGTTATAATTACTTGCCATAGAATATCCATAAGCACCTGTTGTATAAACTACAAGCATATCTCCAGCTTCTGCTTTTGGTAATTTAACATCTTTAAATAATACATCACCTGATTCACAGCACTTACCTGCAATAGATACTTCCATAGTCTTTTCTTCATCTATTTTATTAGCAATATCTACACTATATATTGCTCCATATAATGCTGGACGAATATTATCATTCATACCACCATCAATGAAGTAATATGTCTTATTTAAGGCTTTTTTCATTTGGTTTATAGTATATAATTGATATCCTGCATTAGCAACTAAACTTCTACCTGGTTCAATAGATAATTCACTAATCTTAATACCTGTTTTCTTAATTTCAGCATCTACTTTATCAATTAATATATTAGAGAATTCTTTTAATGTTAGTGGTTTATCACTATCAGTATATCTAACACCACATCCACCACCTAAGCATAAGTGTTTAATTTCTCTATTAGTCTTTTTCATAAGCTCAAATAATTTTTCGATTGTAAGCATAAAACCTTTCATATCAAATATTTGACTACCTATATGAGTTGAAAAACCATAAAAGTTTAAATTATTTGTAGCATCAATTAATTTAATTGAATCAAATATATCTTCATTTTCAATATAATAACCAAATTTAGAATCTGGATGAGCTGTAATGATATATTCATGTGTATGAGCACTTACACCAACATTTATTCTAAGTAAGATATTTAATTCATAATCAATGTTTGGAGCTTTTTTAGCCCATAACTTAAGCTCATCAAAGTTATCAACAATAATGTTTTTAACTTTATAGTCTATAGCCATATCCATTTCAGCTTCACTCTTATTGTTCCCATGGAAATGAATTTTAGTTGGATCTATTTTTTCTTTAATAACTCCATATAATTCACCACCACTTACAACATCAACACCGATATTATTTTCTTTAACTAATTTATACATATATAAACTTGAAAAAGCTTTTGAGGCATAAATTATTTCAGTTTTATATAAATCTGATTTGAAATTATCAACATATTCACTAATGTTGTTTTTGATTTGAACTTCATCATAAACATATAATGGTGTTCCATATTTTTCTCTTAATTCACTTGCACTTAAATTTCCGATTTTAAACATATTAATCACTTCTTTCCTTTTTGAAAATTAAAAAATGCGCTAAATATAAGCGCATAATAATTAACAATTATAATTAATGGTTATAGCGCCTCTACTATATTAGTAGGAGTGTTATAGGTATTTCCTATAACCCCACGTATTTATTATGCCTAATAAACCGTTCGGCGATGATTACCTTTCATACGTTTCATTGAATGCCTTCTCCGCGTATTACTATGACGCACCGCTTCCTCTATACATATGTAATTATAACACATTTTTTTATATTGTAAATACTATTTTTGTTTCTTAGATTGCGATTTATAACATATTCTCATACTTGTTCTATGAGGTAATATTCTCATAAATCTAGTAGCCCATCTTACAGTCCATTTAGGTGTAGCAAATTTCTTTTTCTTAAACATTCTTTTTATCGCATAACTAGCACATTTGTCAGCAGCTACACCTTTTAGGGTAAATGTTACATTTGCTGTATCATTAAAGTTAGTATCCACAGGTCCTGGTGCAAGTATAGTTACACCTACATTTTTCTTCATTTTCTTAAGCTCATATCTAATTGCTTCAGCATAACTTCTTATATAGTTTTTAGTTGCATAATATGTTGCCATTTTAGGCCCTGGACAAAATGATGCAACACTTGCTACAGTTAAAATATAACCACTATTAAGTACATCTGCATAATGCTTTAAAATCATATGCATTGCAGTAACATTAATATTTATCATATTATAATCTTCAGCGTCAGTTACTTCATTAAACATACCTACTTTTCCAAGTCCAGCATTATTAATAACAACTTCTATTTCATAATCTTTAGTTTGGATAAATAATTCGCTTATATTTTCTTGCTTAGAAATATCTAGTGGAATTACAACTACATTCTTTTTATATTCTTTTTCTACTTCGTCTTTAAGTTTATTTAATTTATCAACACTTCTAGCTGTAATAATTAAATCATAACCTTTAGAAGCTAAAATCTTTGCACAGTGATATCCTATACCGCTTGATGCTCCTGTGATTAATGCATACATATTAATCTACCTCCTCATAAATTGTTTTAATATTTACTTTAGATTCTCCAAAGGTAAACGCATCATATACTTCTTTGATTATAGATTCATCTATTTTATCCATATGTAAATAACATAGGGTATCATTTAAATTAACATAATCATTAGTCTTTTTATTTAAAACTATACCTACATTATAATTAATAGAATCTTCCTTTTTTAAACGACCTGCGCCCATATGCATACTAGCTATACCTAGTTTTAGTGCATCCATATGAGTGATATATCCTTTTTTCTTTGATTTAACTTCATAAATATATTTTGATTTAGGGAATAATTCTGTATTAAATATTGGTGAATTATCACCATCTTGGGCTGCAACCATTTCCTTTAACTTCTTTAATGCACTTCCATCATTAATATGTTCTAAAATGGCTTTACTAGCAGATTCTTCATTGCTATATAATTTAGCTTTAATAAGTATTTTACTTACAAGTTTTATAGTTACATCTAATAAATCCTTTGGCCCATTCCCATTTAAGGTATTAATAGCTTCAATAACTTCTAAGTTATTACCTATTGCAAGCCCAAGTGGTTCATCCATATCTGTAATAATGCATGATACATATTTATTTGCTTTCTTACCTATTTTTACCATTAACTTAGATAATTTAACTGCATCATCTATATTTTTCATAAATGCTCCAGAACCTACTTTAACATCTAAAACTATTATATCCGCACCACTTGCTAGCTTTTTGCTCATAATAGATGATGCAATTAAAGGAATTGAATCAACTGTTGCTGTTACATCCCTTAAAGCATATAATAATTTATCTGCTGGAACTAAATTTTGTGTTTGCCCAATTATTGCTAGACCTATATCATTAACTTGATTAATAAAACGAGTATTACTTATATTTATATTAAAACCTGGAATACTTTCTAATTTATCTAAAGTGCCTCCAGTATGTCCTAAACCTCTACCACTCATTTTTGCCAGTTTAACGCCAAAACTAGCGATTATTGGGCCAAGTACTAAGCTTACTTTATCACCTACGCCACCTGTAGAATGCTTATCCGCTTTAATACCACTTATCTTTGATAAATCCATAACCTCTCCGCTATTAAGCATAGAAAAAGTTAAGTTGCATGTTTCATCATCATCAAGACCATTCAAAAAAATGGCCATAAGAAGACTAGATACCTGATAGTCAGGTATCTCTCCTTTTACATAGCCATTAATAAAAAACTCTATTTCTTCTTTTGATAGTTTATAATTATCTCTTTTTTTAGAAATGATATCTATCATATTCATAAAATCACTCCCTTAATTTGGAATAACACTATTAATTATATTTCTTACCTTCTCTTCTATTTCTATTGTTGATAAATCTTTAAATTCTTCATATTCAAGTGGTTTATGAAAAATTACTTTTACTTTTGTCTTTCTAAATGGAGCATTTTTCATTATATTTTGTGTTCCAATCATTGATACAGGAACAATAGGGCACTTTGCCTTTAGAGCTACCTTGAAACTACCTGCATGACCTTCAAGCATTTTATTTGTAGATCTATCAGTGCGTAACCCTTCAGGAAATATCATCATAGATGTTCCTTTTTTAATATTGTCAATTACTTTAATAATAGATTTTGCTCCTTCTTTATCATTACTTCTATTAAGCGGTACACCATCAATTTGTTTTAAAAAGCGTGCCCCAAAGAATGAATCTAGTACTTCCATTTTTGCTAAAAATCCTAGTTTTAACTTTTTAAGAGGAACAGTTGTATACATAAAGTCTTCATTTGATTTATGATTGCCTATAAATAAGTAGCTTCTAGAATAATCAAAGTTTTCTAGTCCTTCTACCTTATAATGTACTCTTGTAATAATCATAAATGCACTACATACACATCTAAAATAAAACATATTAAATTTCTTTTGTGGTTTAGAATGATTATTAATAACTGCCATTATAAATAAGAAGAATATTCTATGTGCAACACTTATTATTAATCCTAATAATATTCCTAAAACTATTTCTAACCATAGTAAGCTTCCCAAGTCAACTAAAGCTACAAATAACCATGCTAGGAGTCCGGCTTCAATAATCGTTAAGCCTACTAGTATCATAAAGACTACTTCCTTTCAAATATACAAAATCTAAGTTCTGGATTTTCTACTCCTTTAGTTTCGCTAATTAATTTATATTTAGAAAAATCTATTTCAGGGAAATATACATTTCCATCAAATTCTTTATCAATAAATGTAATATATAATCTATCTGCATAAGGTAGACTTAGATTATAAATAGTTCTACCACCTATAACAAATATTTCTTCATCATGCTTTTCTTCTAAGAATTTAATTAAATCCCTAACCATTATTACATCAGGATATGTAACATCATCAAAAATGGTAGAAACATAATATTTAACATCAGGAAATTTTTTCCCATTTCTATAGCTTAATATAGATTCATGTGTTTTGTCTCCAACAAGTACTGCATGGTCTTTAATTTTACTTCTAAAATATTTTATATCTTCTTTATAACTCCAAGGTAGTTCATTATCTTTACCTATTAAGTTATTCTTAGCCATTGCCCAAATAAGTGAAATCATTATACTGCTACAACTCCTTTAATTGCTGGATGTGGATCATAACCTTCTAGTTCAAAGTCTTCATATTTAAAATCATAAATAGATTTAACATTTGGATTTATTTTCATAGTAGGCAATTTTCTAGGTTCTCTAGATAATTGTAATTTAATTTGTTCCATATGATTTGAATAAATGTGTACATCACCAAAAGTATGAACGAAATCGCCTAGTTCAAATCCACAAACTTGTGCAATCATCATTGTAAATAGTGAATAACTTGCAATATTAAATGGTACACCTAAAAATACATCTGCACTTCTTTGATATAATTGGCAAGAAAGCTTATTATTTACAACATAAAATTGCATAAATGAGTGACATGGAGGTAGTGCCATGTTATCTACTTCTGCAGGATTCCATGCAGAAATAATGTGACGACGTGAATCAGGATTTTTCTTTAAATTTGTAATTAGTTTTTCAAGTTGATCTACACCATTAAAGTTTCTCCATTGTCTACCATATACTGGACCTAAATCTCCATATTTATCAGCAAATTCTTTTGATTCTCTAATCTTTTCAATGAATTCATCCATTGTTTCGCCTTTAAATACAGGTTCTTTTTTATATTTTTCATAAGCCCATTCATTCCAAATTTTTACATTATTATCAACTAAATACTTGATATTAGTATCTCCACTTATAAACCACAATAATTCATGAATAATTCCTTTTAAAAATACTTTCTTAGTAGTTAATAGAGGGAATCCTTCATTCAAATTATATCTAGTTTGATAACCAAAATAACTAATAGTACCTGTGCCTGTTCTATCTGATTTATATGTTCCATTTTCTAAAATAAATTTACACATATCTAAATATTGTTTCATAAAAAAAATCCTCCCATAAAATGTAATTTTGATATTGTTTTTAACTAATAATATTATACCATAATTATATAAAAAAATAAAAGGCATTCAATGCCTTATTATTTTATAATTCAACTTTGTCTAAAGCTTGCTTTAAATCTTCTAAGATATCATCAACATTTTCGATACCTACAGATAATCTAATTAAATCAGGTTTAATACCAGCAGCAAGTAATTGTTCATCACTCATTTGTCTATGTGTATGACTTGCTGGGTGTAATAGGCAAGTTTTTGAGTCAGCAACATGAGTTACAATTGAGATGAACTTTAAGCTATCCATAAATTTAATAGATGCACTTCTACCACCTTTAATACCAAAAGCCATTACTCCACAGCTTCCATTAGGTAAATATTTTTGTTGTAGTGCATGATATTTATCATCTTCTAAATCAGAATAATTAATCCAAGCAACTTTTGGATTATCATGTAAGAATTTAGCAACCTTACGTGCATTTTCACAATGTCTAGCAACTCTTAAATGTAGAGTTTCTAAACCAATATTTAATAAGAATGCATTTTGTGGCGCTTGAATTGAACCAAAATCTCTCATTAATTGTGCTGTTGCTTTTGTAATATATGCTGCTTTACCAAAACGTTCACAGTATGTAATTCCATGATATGATTCATCTGGTTCAGTTAATCCATGGAACTTATGTCCATATTTCATCCAATCAAAGTTTCCTGAGTCAACGATTGCTCCACCTACTGTTAATGCATGTCCATCCATATATTTTGTAGTTGAATGAGTTACGATATCGCAACCAAATTCAAATGGACGACAATTAATAGGTGTAGCAAATGTGTTATCCATAATTAGTGGTACACCATGCTTATGTGCAATTTTAGCAAACTTTTCAATATCAAATACAGATACAATAGGGTTAGCTATAGTTTCACCAAATACTAGTTTTGTATTTTCTTTAAATGCTTTATCAATTTCTTCTTCAGTAGCATCTTGATCAACAAAAATACATTCAATTCCAAGTTTTCTAAGTGTTACATCAAATAAGTTGTATGTTCCACCATAAATATTCTTTGTAGCAATGAAACTATCTCCAGCTTCACAAATATTAAATATAGCATAGAAATTAGCTGCTTGACCACTTGATGTAAGCATTGCTGCTACACCACCTTCAAGTGCACAAATCTTATTAGCAACAAAATCATTTGTTGGGTTTTGTAATCTTGTATAGAAATATCCACTCTTTTCTAAGTCAAATAATTTACCCATTTCTTCTGATGTATCGTATTTCCAAGTTGTGCTTTGATAAATTGGTAGAGCTCTTGCCTCTCCGTTACCTGGCTTATAGCCTTCATGAATACATTTAGTTTCTATTTTCATTTTATCAACTCCTAACAAAGACTATTATAACATAGCTAAGAGGCAAAAAAAACAGAAAACTAAATTTTTAATTTAGTAATTACTAATCTTCCTTTATTTCTTCAAAAGGAGCATCTTCAATTGCATCGAATTCTTTTTCTTGTTTTGTTTGTGTTCTACTAATAAAAATAATTTGTTCACCAACCACTTCTAAAACATCAATATTCTTATCAGAAACACTAACATTTCTAACCTGAAGTCTTCCTCTAACGCATATTGTATTTCCTTTATTACAGTACTCATTAACATTTATTGCTAAATATTCCCAAAAAGTTATTTTAATAAAGTCTGTATCATAAACATGGTTTGTTTGATTTTTAAATGGTCTAGATACTGCAAGTCTTACCTCACAAACATTTTTTCCTCCTGAAACTTCTCTAATTACTGGATCATTTGCTATGCGTCCAATTAATACTACTTGATTAAACATATTATCACCTCCAAAACCGATTATAGTCTTGGATTTAAAAATAAAAAAACGGACATTTTAAGCCGTTTTTTTAATGTTTTTTTCTTTTTTTATAAAATATATTCATTCTTATAGCACTTTTTAATTAAACACTAAATGTATTAACTAAATTTTTATAAACTATATAGTATCTGGGAAAATTTCAAATTTAGTAATAATGACTTCTTTAAACATATTCTTGATTTCATCTAAATCAGTCTTTTTCATATTCTTTATATCATTAATAATTGTATATAAATTATTACCAGAAAAAAGGCATGAAGAGAAATTTTGAGCTGTAGATTCTAAACTATTAAGAATATATATAAATTGGCCAATTAAAGCCCTTTTTGCACATTCAAATTCTTCATCAGTAATTGCTTTATTTGGAATATCTAATATAAATTTTTTTAATATATTAAATAGTTCATCTGGCTTTGCTGAATCACCTTGAATCATCAAATAGCTTGCTGACTTATTAAAATCAGAATAATTTGAGAATGTATCATTAATTAATCCTTTTTCCATTAAATCCATTCTTAAAGATGATGATTCGCCAAATAATATTGCTGTTAAAATACTCATCTTTATATCTTGCATTTGGAAGTTCTCATATATTTTTTTAAATCTTAAACCAAGAGATACTTTAGGAATTAATACATCCATTTTAATAGATGATTCTTTAATATAATCGCAAAAATCATCAGTAGCATATTCTCTTTTTATTTCTTTTATTTCTTTAAAGTTCTTCTTGCTTTGGTTTTCTTTTATATCATCAATTAATGATAAATCTACATTCCCAATAATAAATAAATTCATATTAGATGGATGATAAAAAGTTTCATAGCAGCTATAAAGCATTTCTTTAGTAATTTTATTAATTGATTCAACTGTACCAACTAAATCTGTTGAAACATAATTATTTTTATATAAATTCTTTAATGTTCCCCAAAATAATCTAGATTCTGGTTCATCTAAATACATCTTTATTTCTTGTTCAATAATACCACATTCTTTTTTAATGTTTTCTTTAGTAAAATAAGGACTTTGAACAAAATCTAATAAATACATTGTGCATTCTTTAACATGACTAGTTGTAGAAAACAAATAACTTGTTCTATCAAATGATGTAAATGCATTACTTGATGCACCATATTTTAATAAATAAGTTGATGCATCTATTCCATCTTCCATTTCAAATAATTTATGTTCTAAAAAATGAGCTATACCTTTAGGGTATTCTACAAATTCATTTTTGCCATATGGAATAAATCTATTATCAAGTCCGCCGTACTCTGTTGTAAAAATACCAAATGTTTTATCATAATCACTTTTAGGAACAATATATACACTTAGTCCATTATCTAACTTTTCATAATATAAAGTTTCATTAATATCACTATATTCAAATTTAGTCATTAGTATCAACTCCTTCAAGGAAATAAACTAAATCCAATTTAAGTTTATTAATTACTCTTACTACATCACTTTTAGTTAGTTTTTTTATCTCTTCTATTCCATCATATAAATCAAATTCATCATTTAGTAGTTCATCAGAATATATCTTTTTAGCAATGCTGCTTAAAGAATCACCACTCTTTTTAATACTACTTATAAGGCTTAGTTTAGCCATTTCTAATAATTCATCTTTAAAATTACCACATTTCATATCATCAAGCTGCTTAAATATAACTTCTACAGCTTTATCATAGTTAGCTGCATTTATTCCTGCACTAACAGTAATACAACCTTTATATCTAGAATTAGTTGATGATACAGAATAACATAGAGATTCTTTTTCTCTTACATTAGTAAATAATAAGCTTGATGAGAATCCTCCAAAAATAGTATTTGCTAAAACTAGAGCTAAATCATCTTTATCATTTATTCTTGTATCTGTTCTATATTTAATAACTAATTGAGATTGATTTGATTTTGTTTTTTCTTTGATATAAAGTGATTCTATAATTTCTTTATTCTCAAAATCAATTGGATTAAGCCTCTTCTTAACTCCAAAATCAAAATATTTCTTAGCTAAAGTAATAACTTCATCATCTACATCACCTAAAACAATAATATCAACCTTATTGTTTTCTAATGTGTATTTATAATAATCATTTAATTCATTTGTAGTTATTTTTTTAACTATTTCTTCTTCACCATTATATTTAAAGCGTGCTTTTTCATCTTTAAAAGCTATTTTATTACTTCTAATAAGTGCATAAGCACTTTTATTTTCATATTCAAATTTATAATCATCAATTAATAATCTTTTTTCTTCTTTTATATTTTTAGAATCTAGTGATGGATTAAATAACATTTCATGTAAGAATGTAAAAAAATCATTTAATAAATTAGGATCTCCTACATACTTAGGATTAACTCCATCTATTGATGCATCTATATAACATACATCACCTATTTTTGATGAAGAAAAACCAAAATTAGCTCCATAAAGCATATCAAGTTTCATATTTATTTTTTGTTTTGTATCATAATTTAAAGACTTCGATTCTATAGTACGTGATAAAAGCATTCTATAACTTAAGTTATTTTCGCTAACAATATCACTAAGCAAAACATCAATAGATACCTTCTTAAATTTTTTAGTCTTTAAAATATGTAAAGTGGCTTTTTCTAGCTCTATTTTACTATATTCCATACTTACCTCCATTTTTAAAAAGGTGTAGAAATTCTACACCTTAAATAAATGTCTCTATTTTCTTAGTGCAAGCAACAGCAAGTGCCCCTGGTCCGATGTGACATGATACAGATAGTGATAGTGGATCACATACTTCTACTTCACCAATTTCTTCTTTAATCATTTCACAGAATTCAATAGCAGTATCCTTACATGCAGTATATGCTACAAATACATGTACATTATCAAGCCCGCCAAAACGTTCATTGATATCTTTTTTAATTTGATCTAGCATACTTCTTTTTGCACCCTTCATACCTCTAACTTTGTCAAAGGCATCAAGCTTTTCACCTTGAATTTGTAGAACTGGTTTAATTTTAAGAAGTTTAGCGAAAGTTGCTGCTGCTGCAGTAATTCTTCCACCTCTTCTTAAATAATCAATTGAATCTACTGTAATATAAATACTTGATTCAAGTTTTATTTTTTCTAGTAAATCTTTAATATCCTTTGCACTCATCTTTTTTTCATCTCTTAGATAAATTGCATCTAATACAGATTGTTTTTGAGTAACAGATATTCTTTGATTATTTACAACAAATACTTTATTCTTAAATTCTTTTTCATTTGATAAGAAAGTAGCTGTTTCACATGATTTGGATAAACCACTTGACATTGGAATATAAACTATTTCATCATATTCCTTTAATACTTTCTTCCATAAATCCATTAATGCTCCTGCAGATGGTTGACTAGTTAATACAACAGCCTTTAAATCTAATAAATTATAGAATTCTTCTTGACTTAAATTTATATCTTCTAAATAGTCAGTACCATTAATAGTAAAAGGCATTGGAACAACAGGAACGCCTAATTTTTCCCCTTCACTTTGAGTAATTCCGCTATTACTATCAGTCATGATGCATATACTCATATTTTTATCCCCCTTAATTTTATAGCTTTTCGATTAATTTTAAAGCTATTTGTACAGCATTAGTTGCGGCACCTTTTCTTACTTGGTCTCCACAGCACCATAAGCTAATACCATTTTCATTAATTAAATCACGTCTAATTCTACCAACATATACGATATCTTGATCAGAAGTTACGATTGGCATTGGATATAATTTGTTTGCCCCATCATCATATAATTTGCAGCCTTTTTCATTAGCAATAGCATTTCTTACTACATCTAAGTCAAGCTTTTCTTCAGTTACTAAAGTTACGCTAATTGAATGGCTTCTAACTACTGGTACTCTAACACAAGTACAAGTTACATTTAATTCAGGTAAATGCATAATCTTTCTACCTTCATTTTGCATCTTCATTTCTTCAGTAGTATATCCATTTTCTAAGAATGAACCAATTTGTGGAATAACATTTCCAGCGATTTGATATTGGAACTTCTTAGGTTGTGCATCATATTTATTAGCAATTACACCAGTTTCATCATAGATTTTTACTAAATCCTTCATTTGATTCATTAATTCAACTGGTCCTTCAGCTCCAGCACCACTTGTTGCTTGATAAGTTGAAGCAACCATTGCTTTAATCTTAGATAACTTATTAATTGCATTAATAGCAACTAAAGTAATAATTGTTGAACAGTTAGGGTTTGAAATAACACCTTTATTTTTAAAGATATCTTCTGGGTTGATTTCAGGTACTACTAGAGGTACATCATCAATCATTCTAAATGCACTTGAGTTATCAATAAATACAGCTCCAGCTTTTACGATATCATCTTTAAATTCTTTTGCAGTATCATTACTTGCAGCACCAAGTACTATATCTAGTCCCTTAAATGCATCATGGCAAGCTAGTTGAATAGTATATTCCTTACCTTGGAATTCTAGTTTTTTACCTGCACTTCTTTCTGATGCAAGTAATCTTAATTCATTATATGGAAAATTATATTCTCCAAGTACTTTAAGCATTTCACGGCCAACAGCTCCTGTTGCACCTAAAATACCAATGTTAAACTTTTTCATTTTTTCTCTCTCCTTTTATTCCACAGCTACAAGTCTAACACTTGCAACAATAGGTATTTTTTCTATTTTATCTAATAATTCCTTTAAGCTTATCTCCATTTGCAATATATCTACTGTTGTAGTTATATATGCATAATTATGAATAGGTGTATCTTGATGTATTGTAACAATGTTACCACTGTTTTTGGCAATACAATCAAGTACAGCCGATAAGCTTCCTGGATTATTATCTACTTTTACTGATAAGATTATTTTCTTACCATAGTAATTGCTTGGACTATATACATAGTCTTTATATTTATAAAATGTGCTTCTACTTATATTTGTTTTTTTACAAGCATCACTTACACTTATTTTTTCTATTTCTATTAATTCTTTAGCAATTACAACATATTCAAAACTTTCAGGTAAAACACTTTTATGAACAATTAAATAATCATTTTTCATATATTGCACCTACCTTATCAATTTCAAGCTCTTTAAAATTCCAACCTAAATCCTTAAGATCATCTAGATTCAAATCAGTTTTATGAATAATAATCATAGTCGAACCACTACCACTTAAGAAAACAGGTAAATTGTTTTCTTTAGCGAATTCTTTAACATGATTAGCACCATAAATTTGTGGAATTCTATAAGGTTCATGCATCTTATCAGATAAAATATCTTTTATTAGATTAATATCTCCTTGTAAGAATGCATATGGAAGATTGACAAGTCTAGATGTGTTATACACTATATCTTCATAAGATAATTCGTGTGGCAACCTTCTTCTTGATTCTTTCGTGCTTATTTTTAGTGGTGGAATACACGCTAAAAACTTTAAGTTTTCATTTACACTATATTTTATTGTTTTAACAACATTACTATCAGTTACATAGCTTGCCGTTAAACCTCCATATAATGCAGGTGTAACATTATCAGGAAACCCTTCTAAGTATGAAGCTACTTGAAGCATATCTTCTTTTTTTAAAATGTCACCTAATAATTTATTAGCTGCCATTACACCAGCAACCACACACGTTGCACTACTACCTAATCCCCTTGAATTAGGAACTTCACTATTAATTAATTCAATTTTTGCTTTTATCTCTTTTTTACTAGCATACTCATACGTTTTTTTCATTGACACGCATATCAAATTATTCTCGTTTGAATATTCACTAGGAAAACCAACAAATTCCCAAGAGTTGCTTTCTGTTATTTGAAATTCATTATATAAGTTTAAGGCTAACCCTAAAACATCAAAACCAGGTCCTACATTAGCACTTGTAGCTGGGACTTTTATTTTCGTGGTAAAGTCTCCTCTAAGTATTTATGAGCACCATCTATTGTTTCAGGATGATTAGTTCTTAAATTTTTTCTAATTTCAGTTATAACAGCAGGAATTTCTGTATTACTCTTTTTACTTACCATATCAATAAGTTCAAATTCATCTAAACTACTATCTAAATCTAGAGCTGATGAAATAGATTTAATAAACTTATATGGACTAGCTGTTGATAAAATAACTGTTGGAGTTAAATCATTTGTTTTAGCAACATATTTTTCATATACGCTACTAGCAACAGCTGTATGCGGATCAATTAAATATTTGTTTTCCTTAAATTCTTTTTTAATTTTTTCTAATGCTTCACTATCACTTGAATAATCAGCATAGAATTCAGGATAAGCTTCATCTACTTTAAATATTCCATTAGTCTTTAATTCATCCATATATTTTTTTACTTTATTAGTATCTTGTGATTTATAATATAATAATCTTTCTAAGTTAGAAGAAATAAGTATATCCATTGATGGAGAAATTGTTTTTAAGAATTCACGTCTTTTATCATATACTTTATCATTAAAAAAATCAGTTAATACTTTATTTATATTTGATGCACAAATTAATTTATTGATTGGTAGACCCATCTCTTTAGCATAATAGCCAGCAAGGATATCACCAAAATTACCTGTTGGAACACAGAAATTAATTTTATCTCCCATTTTAATTGTCTTATCTTCTACTAATTTAAAATATGAATAGAAATAATATACTACTTGTGGTACTAATCTACCTACATTTATTGAATTAGCACTTGATAAACCCTTAAAATCTTCACTAAAGACTTTTTTTACAAATGTTTGACAGTCATCAAAATTACCTTTAATAGCAAATGTATGTGCACTATTTGATTCAAATGATAACATTTGTTGTTCTTGTATTTTAGATACTCCGCCATTAGGGTAGAATACAATAATATCTATACCATTAACATTTGAAAAACCACTTAATGCTGCACTACCAGTATCACCACTTGTTGCTGTTAAAATAGTAGTTTTTTCATTAACGTTATTTTTCTTTTTAGCAGTTTCAAGTAAATAAGGCAAAATAGTTAATGCAACATCTTTAAATGCTAATGTTGGTCCATGATATAACTCAAGGTAATGATAATTATTAACTTTTTTTACTTTAACAACTTCTTTAGTATCAAATTTTGTATCATAAGCTTGGCTTAGACAATAATCTAGTTCATCACTCGTATAGTCTTCTAAAAGATTAGTTAGAACTATCTTTGCCATTTCTTTATAGGTCTTACCAAATAAAGACTTATAATCAATTTTTGGGATACTTTTTAAAATATATAATCCACCATCAGCACTAATACCTTCAATTATAGCTTTTGATGCAGTTATATTTTTTTCACATCTTGTTGAAGAATACATATCCATTACCTCACTTTCATTATTATAATTATATTACATATAATTAATTAACGCAATAAAAATCTATTTTTTGAAAACATTTTCAAAAATAAAAACGGCTTATTTTAGCCGTTTCTAATATCCTTATAGGAATATACAAAGCACTCCAAAACCCATAATAATTACTCCAGCAACAAAGCAGAGTTTCCATACTACTATACTATCATAATCTAAATCTACCTTTTTTCCTTGCATTCTAATTACAAATGCAAAACTCATTAAAAGTACTCCGGCAGCTATTGCGATAATTATGCATATAGTTGAATTATAAGAAAATTCTTTGCTTGTTAGACATAATAGATAAGCTAGTATTAATACAACTAGTGCAATAGTAATAATTAATCTAGGCCATTTGAATTCTTCTTTTTCACTCTTTTTTACTTTCCTATTCTTGTTCTCGCTCATAGTGATTCAACGTATTTACAAATTACATCTACACATTTATCAACACCAATTTTACTATTAAGTGTTAAGTCATAGTTAGAGGCATCTCCCCATTTTCTATTAGTGTAATAATTGTAATAATCCTTTCTTTTCTTATCAACCTTTTTAATAGCTTTTATTGCTTTATTAGTATCAAGGTTATAGAATTCTACAGCACGCTTGATTCTGTTTTCTATTGGAGCAGTAATAAAAATAGATACAACATTATCTCTATCTTCTAGTACATAATCAGCACATCTACCTATTATTACACATGGTCCTTTATTAGCAATTTCTCTAATTGCATCAAATTGAGCTAAAAATACTTGTTGGTTAATAGGCATTCCATTTTGAAAAACAGAATAAACAACACTATTAGCTGCTTCATCATTAGCTTCTATAACTGTTGCGTTAATATTGCTTTTATTACTTGCTTCTACAAGTAATTCTTTATCATAACATGGTATATTTAGTTTTTCAGCTAAAAGCTTACCAATAAATCTACCACCACTACCATATTGTCTACCAATACATATAATTACATCTTTCATAATAACCCTCCTAACTATCTAATAATTCTTTTGCACTACTAATAGCTGATGGACTAATCTTATCACCAGATATCATAATAGCTATTTGCTTTACTCTTTCATTATAACCTAATTTTTCAACTTTTGTAAATGTTCTAGAATTATTTTCATATTTAGATATGAATAGTTGATTATCAGCAATACTTGCTACATGTGGTAAATGTGTTATACATAATACCTGAGTTGATTTAGATATTTCTTTAATCTTTTTAGCTATATGGCTTGCAGTAATTCCACTTATTCCCGAATCAATTTCATCAAATACAATAAAACTTAAGTTTTGTTTTGATGCTAAAATAGATTTTAATCCTAACATTATTCTAGATAATTCACCGCCACTAGCAACTTTATTAAGTGGTTTTAGTGGTTCACCTTTATTAAGGCTAATCAGAAAATCAATTGAAGATATTCCATCATCTAAAAAGTTCGCTTTAACTACATCGCTTATGTCATTTAGATTAAATTTAATATCAAAGTTAATATTTTCTAAATCTAATTCCTTACATACTTCAACAAGTTTTGTGCTTAAAGTTTTACCAATCTTTTCTCTTTCAGCTTCTAGTCTTTTAGCTTTAATAACTAGATCATCATATTTTTTCTTTAGATTGTTGAATGAATCTTTTACAAATTCATCATAGTTTTCACATTTATCAATTTCTTTTTTTATTTTATTTACGTGATTAATAAGATCATTAATATCCATTTTATATTTTTTAGATATTCTCTTTAGTTCGTTTTCACGCTCAATTAAATTATCCAAATAATTCTTATCAAAATCCATGTTTGATAATTTCTTTTTTAAGCTTGATTTAACATCATCAACATTATAATAAGAATCTTCTATTATCTTTGCTTGATTTTCTAACTCACTATCAAATGATTCAATTTTCTTAAGCGCGTTAAATGAATCATATAAGTTATCAATTGAATCAAGTAAAGAAATAGCTTCATTTAAATTATTATAAATTTTATCATAGTTTGATAAAACATTTATTACTTTTTCAATGTTTTCTAATTCATTTTCTTTTAAGTCAAGTTTTGATAATTCATCAT
Organism: bacterium; assembly: GCA_024694145.1. Lineage (GTDB taxonomy): Bacteria > Bacillota_I > Bacilli_A > Acholeplasmatales > JAEDCM01 > RGIG10196. Next base: position 36,981 of record JAILKD010000026.1, read on the forward strand.
ATTGAAATTTAAGTAAATCTAATTTTTCATAGATTTCATCATTTTTATTAATAGCTTCCTTATATTCTTTTAATTCATCTTTATATAAGGCAAGTGATAATGAATAATCATTAAACAAATCATCAATTGTTTTACCTCCAAACATATCAACTATTTGTAAGTAATTTTCAGGATTAACAAGTTTATATGTATCATTTTGAACGTGTATATCTCCTAAATATTTAGCAATTTCTTTTAGTTGATTAAGGCTTATTTGTGCGTTATTTAATAATATTCTACTATTTTTTGAAACTTCTCTTTTTATAGTTAATTCATCTAAAATATTTATTCCATAATTATTTAATATTTCATCTATTTTTTTATTCTTATAATCAAAAACGCCCTCTATTATAGCCTTTGATTCACCGTATCTAATCATATCTGAATCAGCACGAGCGCCAAGAAGCAAGCCAATACAATCAATAATTAATGATTTACCAGCACCAGTTTGACCAGTTAAGCTTGTCATAAACGGATCAAACTCTAAAGTTATATCATCAATTATCGCAAAATTATTAACATGTAATTTTTTTAACATATTAATCATCTCCAAATGCATTTTTAACAGTTAAATACAAATCAATATTACTATTAGATTTTCTTTTAACGTATGCCAAATACTCTATATTACCACTTTTACCTTTAATAGGTGAAGGTGTAATCTTATGAATTTTAAAATTAATTGAATTAATAAATGAATTGATATCCTTTAATATTTCATAATGCTTACTTCTATCTTTTAATACACCATTTTTATTAAGTAAAGATGGATCAACTTCAAACTGTGGTTTTATTAAAATAATAATATCCGTAGCATCTAATTCATCTAAATGTTTTAAAATATGCTTTACTGAAATAAAAGATACATCAGTAACATAAAAATCTATTTTTTCATCAAAACCTTCTATATCTAAAAAGTTTGTTTCTTCCATAGATAAAACTTTTGGATTATCTAATAGACGTGGATCAATTTGATCTATTCCAACATCTATTGAATATACTTTTTTTGCTCCATATTGAAGTGCACAATCTGTAAATCCGCCTGTAGATGATCCTATATCAACAACTACTTTATCCTTAAAATCAAGATAAAAAGAATTAATTGCACATTCTAATTTATATCCGCCCCTAGATACAAATTTAAGTGGTTCACTAACTTCTATATTACCACTTACATAATTGAAACTTGGCTTTGTTACGGCTTTTCCATCAATCTTAACTAAGCCATTACTTATAGCAAGCTTCGCTAGTTCTCTAGATTTATAATATCCATTATCTACTAGATATAAGTCTAAGCGCATTATTAATCTCACTTTCTAAAGACTCATTATCAAGCTTATATAGCTTATCTAAATCTTCTATTGAACCAGTTGGGGCATAAACATTACCTATATTTATTTTCTTAACTAAAATATCTAAGTTGTTTTGATAAATATAAAGCATTATAGAATTTGCTAAACTTCCTTCATCTATTACATCCTCAATGACCATTATCATTTTATTATTATTAATTAGTTTATCTAATGATTTTTCATCAATAGGATTAATGAATAATGCATTAACTAATGTGATATTCATATTCTTTGTTGCTTCTTTTAGTTTATTTAAGATTCTACCATAAGAAATGATTACTAAATCACTACCTTCTTTAACATTAATCCATCCATTTAATGGAATTATTTCTTGATTAGCTTTATAATCAGTAAAATATGTCTTTGCATAACGAATAGCAACAACATTATTTTTCTTAAATGCATAATCAAGTGAGCTTATAGCCTCTACTTCATTTGATGGAGCAATTATTTCTACATTAGGTATAGTTTTTAAATAAGCTATATCATAAATACCTTGATGTGTTTCACCATCATTAGGATTTAATCCTGCTCTATCTACACCTATAACTATATTAGTATTATGTCTTGATGCATCATGAAGTATTTGATCATATGCACGTTGTAAGAATGTAGAATAAATTGGCAAGAATACTTTTTTACCATTAAGTGATGCACTTGTTGCCATAGTTATAGCGTGCTCTTCTGTAATACCAACATCTACTAAGTCATTTTTAAATAGTTCATTAAACTTTTCCATTTTAGAACCACTTACCATTGCTGGAACTATAACTTTAATGTCATATTTTTCTTTTAGTTTAATTATTGAATCACTAATAATTTCACTAAATAAAACTTTATCTTTGTTTTCTTTTAGTCCTTCATCTATTCTAAAACTTGATACGCCATGATATATTCCGTTTTTAGAATCTTCAGCAAATTTATATCCTTTTCCGTTTTTAGTTAATATATGTATGATTGTAGGTTTTTTGCTTCTTTTAGCGATTTTTAATGCTTTTTTTAGTGATTTAAAATCATTTCCATCAATTACACCTATATAATTAAATCCCATATATTCAAAATAATTCTTTTTATTAACTAACATTTTAAAAAATTTGTTTAAAGATCTATTAAATCTAATTAAAAAGCTAGGTAGTATTTTATAACTTAACTTCTTTATTCCTTGGCTAAGTCTTAAACCTCTTACTTTTTTTACTAAATCATGACATGCTCCTGCATTTTCATAAATTGATGAGTTATTATCATTTAAAATAATTATCCCTTTATTAGTTTTTTGCTTACCTAAATAATTTAAGCCTTCAAATGCTTCTCCACCAGCAAGCGCCCCATCACCTATAACGGCAATTGCATAATTATTATTATTATCAAATAAGAATCCTGATATAGCTGATATACTTGTTGATGCATGACCAGTTGAAAAAGAATCATACTCGCTTTCCTTTATATCAGGAAAACCACTAATTCCATTAAACTGTCTAAGTGTATTAAATTTATCTGCTCTACCTGTAAGAATCTTATGTGTATATGATTGATGCCCTACATCAAATACTAATTTATCCTTTTTAAAATCAAATTCCTTATTTAGGGCAATTGTTAATTCAACTACTGCTAGGTTGCTCGATAAATGTCCTCCTGTTTTAGAAATATTTAAAATCAAAAACTCGCGTATTTCTTTAGCGAGTAAAACTAATTCTTTAGTTTTTAAATCCTTTAAAAATGAAGGATCTTTGATTTTATCTATTTCCATTATTCATCAACCTTTACAACTAATTCAGCCTTTTTTAATGTATCATAACAACTTTTAGATAATTCTAATGCTTCTTTATATTTTTTTATAGCATCTTCTAGTTTTATATCTTTGTTTTCTAAATCTGTAACTAAAGATTCTAACTTTTTTAATGATTCTTCAAAATCCATATTTATTCCACCTTTGCTTTGATGTTGCCATCAGTTACTTTTATATCTATTAAATCATCTTTTTTAACATCATTAATGCTTTTTACAATATTACCATTTACACTAACAATTGAAAAACCTTTATCCATAATGTCTAGTGGATTTAAGTTTTTAAGTCTATATGAATATTGTTCAAAAAGAGATTTTTTATATTCAAATAAAATATTCATATTAATATCATTTTTTTCTGTTAAGTTATCAAGTAATAACTTTTTATTATCTATTACATTTCTTATATTTTTATCCAAGTCTTTAATCAATGTATTAAATTTATCAGATAATCTATCAAGCCTATTTTTTGGAGAATTAAATATTAATACTTTTTCTATTTCATTAAGTTTATTTGTTTTAGCTTCTAATATTCTATTATAATTGTGTTTTAAAATATCAATATCATGTTTTATTTGATTATTTAAATCAATTATATTAGGCGTTGCGGCTACTGCAGCAGCACTTGGAGTTTCCGCACGTAAATCAGCAACAAAATCGCATATTGTATAATCTGTTTCATGACCTACAGCTGAAATTACAGGTATTTTTGAATTATAAACGGCTAAAGCAACCCTTTTTTCATTAAATGCCCATAAATCTTCTAAACTTCCTCCACCACGACCTACTATTAAAGTATCAACTTCATTTTTCATATTAGCGTATTCTATTTTTTCCACCAACTCGCTAACTGCATTTTCTCCTTGTACACTTGATGGATATAATATTATTTCTACAAGTGGATATCTGTTTTTAATTATGTTTTTAATATCTTCAATAACTGCGCCACTTTTTGATGTAACTACTCCTATTTTTTTAGGAAACTTTACCAAAGGACGTTTATGTGAAGGATCGAAATATCCTGCATCACTTAATTCTTTTTTTATTTTTTCTAGTTTTTCGTATAATTCGCCTAAACCATCTTCTTTTATATTTTCTATAATGATTTGGTATTTTCCATCAGGTTCATATACTCTAACTCTACCCACCGCAAGAACCTTCATACCACTAGTTATTTTTAAATTAACATTAGTTCTAGCAAAAAGTACAGCAGGAATTTGACTTTTATCATCTTTTAAAGTGAAATATGTATGTCCACTTGAATATGTTTTTGCGTTACTTACTTCACCTTTAATATATACTCTAAATAAATTAGTATCACTATCTATCAAATTCTTGATGTATAAATTTAAGGCAGAAACAGTTACAAAACTATCTTGACTCAATGTCTTTAGCGATATTATCTAATAGTTTATTATTAAATGCCTTAGCTTTATCATCATCTAAATTTGTATAGATTTTTGTTAGATTAATAGCTTCATTTATTATTACTTTTTTATCTAAAGTTTTTTGCATTAGTTCATATGTAGCAACTCTTATAATTGCTAGATCTACTAAATTTAATCTTTTGATTGTGTAATTAAATAAGTTTTTAGATATAATTTCATCAATTTCATCTTTCATATTAATTACACCATTGATTAATTCTACTGCATAATCATCGGCTTCGTTAAAATCCATTTCACCTGTCATATCATATGCATAAATCTTTTCTACTGCTTTACTTCTACTTTTAGTTCTATTAGTTAAATCCATAATAATCATCCTCTACTAATTTATTCATTTTTATTATATCATAAAAATATAATAAAACATTAGGTATTAATTGTTTTTTTAAAAAAAAGAATATGTAAAAGAACTTGACTTAATAACACTCTATGTTATAATAAACTTAGAGATAAGGCTTATTAGCACTCGAATTGAGGAGCTCGCCTTATCTTTTTTTATTCCTTTTTTTAAATCTTTGTTTATCTCTATATGAAAACCTCATATTTTTATAGTGTTTTCCAAATGTTTCCTTAGAATTTTCATAATACATTCTTTTACTAATAAATTGTGGCATTACAATGTCGTTTGGATTAGGTGAATCAAACAACTGCAAGTCCGTTTTTCTTTCTTTTGAGTGACTAAGAGTTCTGACGACAAAAAAATCTTTATTATTTGATTTAATAATAATGGATGGGTGCTTTCTTTTATTGTTAAACCACCAAGAGCCTTTATATATAGTTTTTTTCTTAATAGAAATCACTTCCTTTTATACTCAATTTTTTTATATCATAAATCTAATCTATTATCAACAAAAAAAGGCTAAATGGCGCTTTTTTTCAAAAACGCTCATTTTAGCCTGTTTTAAAGGTATATTTATTTATTTTTTTATCAAAAAAGTATGAAAATTTGCTTTAACACTTTCCAAAATAAACTATGTCTCTACTCTTTCCTTTGTAATAAAATTCATCTTTTTTTATCCCAAGAAAAGAATATCCACATTTTTCCATTACTCTAATAGATGCATAATTATCACTAAATGCTCCAAGTATTATTTTCTTTATTCTATCAATGCTTAAAAAATAATCTGTAACAAGTTTAAGTGCAATAGTTGCATAACCCTTATTCCAATAATCTTCATTTATTGCATAACCTAATTCTAGATAATCTGATTCATAACTTTTCATAACACCAATTAATTTTCCATTTAACCTTATTGCAAAATAGTAAAATTCATTATCTTCATAATTATTAATTACTTCTTCTATAGCACTTTTTGCTTCTTCTAAGTTTTCTACCTCATCTAGCATAAAGCTTGTAGTGATATTTGGATTTGATGCAATTAGAAAATAATCATTTGCATCATCAAGAGTTATTTTATCTAAAGTAATACTGCCTTCTTTTAGAGTAACCATAAAAACACCCCTTAAAAATAAATGCTAGCAATTGCTAGCACTTATAGTTTGATTATTTTGAAATATCCGCTTTACCATCGCATCCAAGAACATCTTTAATCTTGTGTTTAACAACTTCTTTAACAGCTGCTCTACCATCTCCAAGATATTGACGTGGATCAAAATGATCTGGATGTTCAACGAAATGCTTTCTAATCATAGCAGTCATAGCTAAACGTAAGTCAGAGTCAATGTTGATCTTACATACAGATAATGTAGCTGCTTCTCTTAATTGTTCTTCTGGAATACCAATTGCATCTGGCATCTTTCCACCATTTTCGTTAATGATCTTAACATATTCTTGTGGAACTGATGAAGAACCATGAAGAACGATTGGGAATCCTGGGATTCTCTTTGATACTTCTTTTAGAATATCAAATCTTAATGCTGGTGGTACTAAGATACCTTTTTCATTTCTAGTGCATTGTTCAGCTTTGAACTTATAAGCACCATGAGATGTACCTACAGCGATAGCAAGTGAGTCAACACCTGTTCTCTTAACGAAATCTTCAACTTGGTTTGGATCAGTATAGCTTGACTTACCAAATTCAACTTTAACTTCATCTTCAACACCTGCTAAAGTTCCAAGTTCAGCTTCAACTGTAACGTATGGAACATGGTTATGAGCATATTCAACAACCTTCTTTGTAATTGCTACGTTTTCTTCGTAAGGTTTGCTTGAACAGTCAATCATAACTGATGTAAATCCATCATCGATACAAGATTTACATAATTCAAATGAATCACCATGGTCTAAGTGTAGAACGATTGGTAGATCAGGATAGTTTTCACAAGCAGCTTTTACCATATGAACTAAGTACTTAGCGTTAGCATATTTTCTAGCTCCTGATGAAACTTGTAGAATTACTGGCGCATTTAATTCTCCTGCAGCTTCAGTAATAGCTTGAACAATTTCCATATTGTTCACATTGAAAGCTCCAATAGCGTATCCTCCGTTATATGCAGCTTCAAACATTTTTTTAGTATTTACTAATGGCATATTTAATCACACTCCTAAAATGTATTATATCACAATATTATTATAATGTGAAACATTTTAATAACATTTTTTAAAAGAATAAAAAGGATGCCATTAGGCACCCTTAGTATTATTCAGTTCTTAAAGCAACAACTGGGTCTTTCTTTGCAGCACTTCTTGCTGGAATTAAACCAGAGATACTTGTTAATAATACGCTGACTACTATCATTATTAAAGCTGTTAGAGGCTTTAAGTTAGCAATTGTCTTAACTGATCCATGAGATGCAGCATTAACAATTAAATTGATAAATATTTGTAGAATATAAGTTACTCCAACACCTATTACTCCACTACCAAATCCAATAATGAATGTTTCTGCATTGAATAAATGACTTACATCACGTTTTCTACCACCAAGTGCTCTAATTACGCCAATTTCTTTAATACGTTCCATTACAGATACATAAGTAATAATAGCAATCATTACGCTTGATACAACAAGTGATAATGCTGTAAATGCTATTAATGCATATGTTACAATATCAACCATTGTATTAATCATTCCAATTATCAAGCCAACACTATCAGTATATTTGATTTCATTTCTATCTGGATCATCATAATCTAATGTTACAATATCTTCTGTTGGAGTGAAATTGAAATCATAATCATAATATGATACTGTTACATCTTCTTTATTCCAATTATCAAGATAATCAGTTACTTTATTCTTTTCATCGAAATTAATTGGGTAAATTCTAATTGATGTAGGATTTTCTGATGCAGCAATAGTTGATGCATAAGTTGTCTTAAGTGAACTTCCACCCATTCCAAAATAACTCATCATAACGCTCATCATATTATTTGCTTCACCTAAATAGATAATGCCTGAATCTTGTCCACTTATAAGTGTACCAGGAGTACCTTTTTCACCATTTAATTTTTCCCAGTAATATTCTAGGTTATAAATAATACCCATTTCTAAGGACATTTGATAATAATATTGCTTACTAGCATCAAATGTTTTATCCTTTGTTAGAACATATTTTATATCACTACCATCTACTACATAAATATCCTCATTAACAGTTAATTTATAATCATGTGCATTTGAATATTCATTTAATGTTGCAATATAAGCTTTTAAATCACTTACATTATAACCATCTAGTACAGCTTCAACTGATGGTGGTTCAGGAATTGAAGGATCTAAATTAGCACGTAGGCCATTAACAAAATTAATAGCTGTATCTATTGTTACATAACCTTTAAAGCCGTTGAATGAAAAATAAATATAATATGTTGAACTATCTTTTGTCATAGTATCTTCAGTTACCATATAAGATGTTTCATCCTCATAATAAGTATTCATTTTTACTTCACTACCAGTAATAACCATTGGTTGATAAATAACATTATCACCAACTGCTTGTTTTACATAATAATGTTTTCCTTCTGTTACTTTTGTATCAGTAGTTAAAACATAATCCATCTTTTTTCTTTCATAATATGTATTAGGAATAATTGGATCACCTGCTTTAAGTTGATTAGCTTGTCCATACATTCCAGTACCATATTCACCTGAAGTAATCATGCCTGATGCTAATAAGTAATTAGCTAGTGCTGATTTTTTGTTTACGCTAATCATATATCTTGCTAAATCTTCACTATATAATAAGCCTGTTTTTAAAGCACCATAGCTTATATCCTTCTTAGGAACAACAATTCCACATACGTTAAGAGTTACACCTTTATTTCCTGTTTTATCATCTAAGAATGATAAATCATTTTTAGAATAGCTTTGCCAACTATCATCAGTCTTATAATTGTAATAATATTGCTTTGGATTTGAACCAACTACTTCTTCATATACAACATTATTTGGATACCATGTATATGTCTTATCTAATATTTCTTCATATTCAAATGTGCTCTTCCAATTTTCATATCCAGTATATCCTAATGAATTATAAATCATATGATAGAAATCTTCTTGTGAATAATAGCCAAGTTGAGCTAACATTAAATCTGACATTCTTGAATCAGGATCAAGAACTACTAAAACATCGTTTGGATTTTGAGGCATATTGCCATATTTCAAATCGTATTGTGATAATATATAGTTATTATTAGATACGCATTGACTCATTGGTGTAGTTAAGCCTGTAATCATATCAGAATATTTACCATATGCTTCTTGATCTAAGTGAGTTATGGCTTGTGAATAAGTAGCATTTAATGCAGCTAAGCTTATTGTGCCATTATAATTTGCTTTTACGCCGTCTTTCCCACATACATAATCTGTATAAATACTTTGAGTTACATCAATACCATAATCAAGTACTATGTCATTATAATATTCTTTAGGCATACTCTTGACATAATTGATATATTCTTTATTAAATTCATTGTTATAGCTTAATGAAGATAAAGTTTTTTGATTATTAACCAAAAAGTCAATAAGTGAATTAACATTTACGACTCCTTCTTTTACAACTGCCTTTGCTTTTGTTTCAAAGCTTGATGAATCCATAAGTGTTTCATAATCAATACCAGTCTTAGTTATAGCAATTGGATTACCAGATAGCATATCATCTTGCATACTATCGATATAGCCATGTACACCTGATGAAACAGCTAATACAGAAGATACACCGATAATACCGATAGATCCAGCAATACCAATCATAAGTGTTCTTCTAAATTTGCTCCATAGGTTTCTAGCAGAAAGCTTAAATGCAGTAATAAAGCTCATTTTAGCCTTTTCTTTAGCTTTTGCTTTCTTTTTATTTTCGTAATTTAGCTTACCTTCGCTAACCTTTTTCTCGGCTGCTTCATTTTCTTTTTCTTTTTCCTCTTCGATTCGATTTAATTCAGCAATTTCCTTTGCTTCATCTTCTTCAGAGAAAGGATTTGTATCATCAATTATTAAACCATCAAGACATCTAACAATTCTTGTTGAATACTTTTCAGCAAGTTCAGGGTTATGTGTAACCATGATTACTAATCTTTCATTAGCAATTTCTTTAATTAAATCCATTATTTGGATAGATGTTTCTGTATCAAGTGCTCCTGTTGGCTCATCAGCAAGTAGTATTTCAGGTTCATTAACTAGTGCTCTTGCAATAGCAACTCTTTGACATTGTCCACCTGATAATTGATTAGGCTTTTTGTTGTATTGACTACTTAAGCCTACTCTATCAAGTGCTTTTTTAGCCCTAGCAACTCTTTCCTCTTTAGAAATACCTGCAATAGTTAATGCTAATTCAACATTCCCTAATACACTTTGGTGAGGAATTAAATTATAGCTTTGGAAGATAAAACCAATTCTATGATTTCTATATACATCCCAATCTCTATCATTAAATTCCTTTGTTGATCTGCCTTGAATGAATAAATCACCATCAGTATACTTATCAAGTCCACCAATAATGTTTAATAATGTTGTTTTACCACAACCAGATGGACCTAAAATAGAGACAAATTCATTCTTCCTAAATTGAACATTAAGCCCCTTTAAGGCTTGTATCTCCATATTTCCTACATAATAGCTTTTCTTAATATTCTTTAATTTTAACATAATCTACACCACCTTGCTGCTTATATCTAAATCAAATATACATTTTTGATTTTGATCAAGATAATTACTTATTTTTGTTGTTATTTCGATAAATTTATTAATATCATCTATGCCAATATAATCGATTACATCGCTTATTGTTTCATAGAATTTTTCTTCAATGCTTTTAGCGATTTCATTACCTCTATCCGTTAAGCTTATTATTATTTTCCTTTTATCATTTTTATCTTGTCTTTTATTAATATACCCTTTAGCAACTAGCTTCTGTAAAAGCTTTGTGATTCTAGCTGTAGATACATCAAGTTTTTTAGACAGTTCATTAAAAGTTATTTCTCTTTTTTCCCTATATAAATATCCTATTACATACACCATTCCACGCCTTGCATCATTAATTGCCTCAAACGCTTTTTCGGGATGGCATTCATTTATTTTATTTAAATAGGTGTTAATTTTTTCTCTTTCCATAATTCCACACCTTCTTTAAGAAAAAAATATAATTTGTTAACCCAGTTAATATTCTATTACTATCTAATTATGATGTCAATAAAAATAGTAAAAAAATTAACCCAGTTAACAAAATATTGGTTTTTTGTTTAAAAAATATGAATTTTAAACTTTCTAGGTCTTATTTATTACGATAATATTTAGTAAAAAAATAATAAAATCTGCTAGAAATTAATCTAACAGGTTATAATTTTATATTTAATCACTCATTAAAACCCAATCACTATCATACCAAATGACACAAAAATAAAAAAACTGAACAATTGTCCAGTTTAAAAATTTCTAAGTCCTTTAGGATATAAGTTTTTAAGTACTCCATCACTAGATTTAAATCCACCCAAAGATAGTCCATCTATCATTATTACTCCATAACCTTTTGGTAATTCAATATCTAATTGTTCACCACGTAAGTATTTAATTACATTAGGATCGTCTATTTTTAATTCTAATTTTAGTTTAAAGTTGTTTCCAAACACTTTAAAGAGATGATGATTAGGAATAAATCTTTTATCTATTTCACCAATTCTAACTCCATAAGATAAAACATTTAAATTATCTAAATTAATATCTTTTATTAAATGATATATTTGATTATTCTTCTTTATTAAGTTTAGATTTAGATTTGTCGTATTTTCATTAATAAATTCATTAACAAGTTTTAGTTCTTTACTTTCTAGTTTATTAAACTTACCCTTTTTATTTGTTGCCTCAATTTCTTCGTTTTTTTGTATAACACACATGAACTGGCCTTCACCAACTGATGTATGTGGATACATTCTAACTGCACCATCAATCAAGCCTTTTTCACCTGATTTTAAAACATTAATATTAGGCTTAACAACGCTATAATCATGTTTTTTTAAGAATTCAGTAATTGCAAATTCATCTTCATATTTATTAAATGTACATGTTGAATAAATTATTATTCCACCTGTCTTAAGCATTATGTTTGCATAATCTAATAAATCTAAATCACGCTTAGCACATGTATCAACATTTCCTAAGTTCCACATAGAAATTGCTTCACTATCTTTTCTAAACATTCCTTCACCAGAGCATGGTGCATCTAGAATTATTAAATCAAAAAATCCCTTGAAATTATTTGTTAGATCTTTTGGATCATTATTAGTAACAATTACATTATCATAACCCATTCTTTCCATATTTTGGAATAAAGTTTGGCATCTTTTCTTATCTATTTCATTACTTACTAAAATTCCGTCTATTAGTCGTTCAGCAACCTGTCCGCTTTTACCACCAGGGCTTGCACACATATCAAGGCAATTCCAAGATGGGTTAATATCAACTAAATTAACTGGTGCCATTGCGCTTGGTTCTTGTAAATAAATGCCCCCTAAATGATGAATAGGACTATTCCCTAATTTTTCATCAGATAAAAGAATATATTCATTTATACCAAATTTGAGTTTTTCTTTTTTTAAATTGTTATTAATTCTAGATCTAACTCCTCTTTTAGGTGGATTATCATATGATTTAATAAAATCATTATAATTATCACCTAAAAGATTTTTCATTAATTCAAGGAATTCTTCTTTCATATTTAACCTCTATTAATTATTTCTTCAACTGCTTCAACTGCAAATTTAACATACATTCCACATGTAGGTCTATCTTTAATAATATCCCTACATAAATAACTATTAAATTTACTCTTAAATAAATCCATAAAATCACTAGCTATTTTATTAGATAAAGTTTTATGCTCTAAGTCGTTTTTATCACTATAACCAAATGCTATACCTAAAACCATTAGTGCACCAGTTACAGCACCGCATACCTCACCCTTACGCATTCCACCACCAAAGCATGATGAAATCTTAAGAGCTAAAAATTTATCAATATATTCAGGAAATACGGCAACAACAGCTTGTGAACAGTGAAATTTATCATCTATAAATAGTTTATATGCTTCTTCACTTCTATTCATTAAGCAATCACCTTTTTAAGTTCTAAATTGATATTTCCATTATCTGTTGTAACAAGTAATTCAGCTATACCAGTTGATGTATTTTGTTGGTTAGTTGTTCCATTAAATGCTTTTGTAGTTATTTTATAATATGCATCAGATAATAATCTAATTGATCCAGTAATATCACCTTTACCAGAATGAAGTTTAAAATTACCTGTAGCATATGAATTAGTTAGAATGATATTACCATCATCTGTAGATGCATCAATATCAATTAAAGATACTAAATTATCTAGATTAACTTTACCTTTTCTAGCTCTACAGTAGAATGTACCAACATTTGAACTAGATGCTTCAACATTTCCATTTACAGTATTTAAACTACAAATACTAGCATTAGACTTTTTAAAAATAGCTGCACCATTTGTTGTATCAGCTGTAGCTGTAGATAAATATACTTCTTCAAATCTAATATTACCATTATTTGTTTTAACATTAACATTACAATCATCTGGCACTTCAATAGTTACTCCATAAACCTTTGTTGTTTTAAATGTTAAGAATAATCTATTATACCATTTACCTGTTTGATAACCCTTTAAAGTTAATGTAACATTACCTGAAGCATCAGTTTCAGTAGTTTCTTCAAATGTTCTAGTTTGAGAAGCATAATAGTTAAAATTAACTTTACCATCTTTTGATTTTTTTACAACAACATAGCTATCTTTTACATCAACGTTTACTGTTAAAGTATTTAATTCACCTAAACTATAGCTAGGGCTTGTAGTCTTAGATTTTGGCTTATTTCCCCTATTTAACACAATTATTACTACTGCAAAAACAATTACAGCAAGTACTAAAAATAATACTAATCCAATGATAAATTTAATTAATTTAAACATTTTAATTCCCCCTTATTTTAAAATATTTATAACCTTTTTAGCTAATTCATCATAAACTTTTCCTATTGCCTCATTACTTTCAAATAAATAATTTTTAGCTTGACCGATTGGTATTTGTGCTAATAATTCTGTCTCTAAGTTTTTAGCAACAACCATTCCTCCACCAGCTCCAAATATTTCTTCTTTTTGATTATTTACTGGATTAATGAAATAACTCATATTTTCTACTACACCAATAACATTTTGTTTCATTTGTTTAGCACCCAAACCAGCCTTTGTTGCTATATATGATGCTGACATATGAGGTGTAGTTACAACTATCATATTACCTTGAGGTATCATTTGACCTAAATCAATAGCTATATCTCCTGTTCCTGGAGGTAAATCAATTAATAAGTAATCTAGGTTTGGATTCCAATTAGTCTTATGGAAGAAATGATCTAACATAGATTGTAACATAGGTCCTCTCCACATAAGAGGTTTATTTTCTTCAACAAAGAATTCTGTAGATACCATTTCCATATTAAAAGCTTCAAAAGGAATTAAATTACCAAATTCATCTCCTCTAGCTTCTATTCTTGGTAGTCCTAGTACATTTGGAATACTAGCTCCATAAATATCTGCATCTACTATACCAACCTTTTTATCAAGTCTAGTTAAAGCATATCCCAAGTTAGCACAAACATTACTTTTACCAACTCCACCTTTACCAGAACCAACTAAGATAAACTTACAATCATTATCATAGATAGTATTTTTTAAACCAATTGGAATAAATTTAATTTTTATTCCTTTATATCCAAGTGTAAGCTTAACTAGTCTAACTATTGCATTTTTAGTTTCTTGTAGTGCTTCTTTATTATTTTCATCAGAAATATATAATTCAACATCAACTATATCATCATTAACTACTACTTTTTTTAAGCCATTAGTCTTATTAAAAGTTTCATTACATGTATAGTCAATCATGTTTAATAACTTCTCTTTTAATTCATTCATTGCTATTTACCACATTTCTCTATTATTTTTTTATACCCACCATCACCATATTTGATAGCTTTAGAAACTCTAGATAAGGTTGCTGATGAAATATTAACATTTTCTAGTGTTTTTTCATATGTTTCGCCTTCAAGTAGATTCTTTGCAGCATGAAGTCTAATAGCCATAGCTTCAATTTCTTTTACTGTACATAAATCTTCAAAAAACATATAGCAATCTTCTATA
Source organism: bacterium (assembly GCA_024694145.1). GTDB lineage: Bacteria > Bacillota_I > Bacilli_A > Acholeplasmatales > JAEDCM01 > RGIG10196. The sequence continues at coordinate 52,215 of JAILKD010000026.1, forward strand.
GTTTCTAGATGTAAAATTGCTTCAAATAAAGCATTATTTTCTTCATTTCTAAGCTGTTTTATCATAGGTATCACCTCATAAATAGTTTAGCACATTAAAGTGTTAATTTAAAGAGGTTTTATTATTTTAACAAAATAATAGGTATGGCTTCCCATACCTAAGTATTTATTTATTTTTTGTTTTTAATTTCATCTAAGATTAGATTAATAAATTCATCATAACTTAAAGTAACTTGGTTTTGTTCACCATGACGTCTATAAGTAATATTTTCTAAGTTAGCTTCTTTATCTCCAATAACTAATTGATAAGGTATCTTCTTAGTTTGAGCTTCTCTAATCTTATATCCTAGTTTTTCTTCATTTCTATCATCTAATGTTGCTCTAATACCTAGTTTTTCTAAATTAGATAAAAGCTTTTTAGCTGCATCCATATGTACTTCATTTACTGGTATAATTCTAATTTGTTCTGGAGCAAGCCATAGTGGGAAGTTTCCTCCATAGTTTTCAGTAATAATTCCAATAAAACGCTCTATTGAACCAAAACATGCTCTATGGATCATTACTGGTGTAGCTTTTCCACCGTCTTTTGTAATGTATGTACAATCAAATCTACCAGGTAGTTGCATATCAAGTTGGATTGTTCCACATTGCCAAATTCTATTCATAGAATCTCTTAATTTAAAGTCTAGTTTAGGACCATAGAATGCTCCATCTCCTGGATTAATCTTCCAAGGTTTTCCGCTTTCAGCTAAAACTCTCTTTAAATCTTCTTCTGCTTTATTCCATACTTCAATATCTCCAATGAAATCATCTGGTCTTGTAGATAATTCAATTGAATAATTTAAGCCAAATACATCATAAATTTCATCATATAATTTGATGATTCTAGCCATTTCATCACCGATTTGATCTTCAGTAAGTAATGTATGTGCATCATCTTGAGTAAATGTTCTAACTCTAAACAAACCATTTAGTGCTCCACTTGCTTCATTTCTATGAACGTGACCTAATTCAGCTATACGCATTGGTAGGTCTTTATATGAATGTAATTCATTCTTATATACTAGAATTGCACCTGGGCAGTTCATTGGTTTAATTGCATATTCTGTATCGTCTGCTTGTGTAATAAACATATCTTCTTTATAATGATCCCAATGTCCTGAAGTAATCCATAATTCTTTTGATAAAATTTGTGGTGTTTCGACAACTACATAACCATTCTTTCTATGTAAGTCTAGCCAGTAATCTTCTAAAACCCTTCTTAATCTATAACCATTAGGTAGCCAGAAAGGTAGTCCTGGACCATAATCGCTAATCATAAATAATCCTAATTCTTTTCCTAGTTTTCTATGGTCTCTTTTCTTTCTTTCTTCTAGGTTATTTAAGTGATTCTTTAAATCTTCTTCACTAAACCAGCTAGTACCATAAATACGAGTAAGCATCTTATTAGCTGAATTACCTCTCCAATAAGCACCAGCAACGCTTAACAATTTAAAATACTTAATTTCTTTTGTATTAGTTAAATGAATACCTCTACATAAATCAGTGAAATCTTTTTGAGTATAGATAGTCATACTACCATCTTCTAAATCATTAATTAATTCTAATTTATATGGTTCATCTTTAAATAACTCTAAAGCTTCTTTCTTAGAAATTTCTTTTCTTTCAATATCAATAGCTTCACTACTAATATTTTTCATCATCTTTTCGATTTTAGCAAAATCAGCATCAGTTATAACTTCACCATTAAAATCAATATCATAATAGTAACCTTCTTCAATATGAGGCCCTATACCAAATTTAGCATTTGGATATAATCTTTTGATAGCTTGTGCCATTAAGTGAGCTGTTGAGTGATTTAAAATTTCAAAAGCAACTGGATTATCCTTTGTGATAATTTCAAATGTTGCATCACATTCAATCTTCCTATTAGCTTCAACAACTTCTCCATTTACCTTTCCAGCAACACACTTTTTAGCTAGTCCTGGAGAAATAAGCTTAGCTATTTCAATTGTTGTAATTCCTTTTTCATACTCCTTAACTGATCCATCAGGAAATGTAATTTTTATCATATTTTATCCTCCTTATAAAAATAAAAAGCATCCATCTAAGGACGCTTATAATTAACGTGGTACCACCTTAGTTCTAGAATAATTCTAGCACTCAAACCCTTAACGCGGGATACGGGATTCCTTTTCAGGTCCAGCTCCAAGGTAGTAATATAATTATTTATGATCTAATTTCCACCATCATAGATTCTCTATACAAATTGATAATTATATCTTATCCTCTTCATTACCAAAACAATTTTATCACTTTTAATTACATTTTACAACTAAAATAATAATTTATTTTATAGATCATAAAATGTGATTTTTCCATTATCATAAACTAAATAACTATTTGAATTATCTTTTGGTAGACTAACGCTACCTGGATTAGCAAAAGTTATGCCATCAATAGTTTTTAAAAATTTTCTATGAGTATGTCCAAAGAATAAATAGTTTATATCTCTAAGTGGTGGAATATTTACATCATTATATAAATGCCCATGAGTTAGAAATATTTTATTATCATTATCAACTATTAACATATTCTTTTCTTCAATAGAAAATTTAAGCATTAATTGGTCAACCTCAGCATCACAATTACCTTTTACCGCAATTATTTTATCACTATATTTATTAAGTAATTCTGCTACCTTTTTACAGTCATATTCAAGAGATAGGTCATTACGTGGTCCGTGATACAAAATATCGCCTAACAAAACCAAATAATCATAGTTATCTTCATTAAATTCTTCTATCATTTTCTTACAATAAAAGTAAGAACCATGAACATCTGATGCGACAAATAATTTCATTTTATCATTTCCTATCCAATTCTAAAGATTCACATAATTCAGATATTCTTCTAATAATTCTAGATGCAGGAATATCATCTTTATCATCTTTAATATATAAATAATTTAACAAGTCTTCACAATTATCTTTTGAAAAAGATATATTAGATGAAATAAATACTGGTCTTAAATCACTCATTCTATAATTTAATATAGGAGCAAGAATAGAATCTCTTACCCAACCAGTCATATTACCAACACCAAAATCATCAATAATTAGTATTTCTGTTTTCTTTAATTCTTCTATTTTTGAATTTAATTTATCAAAATCATCTTTTAAATCATTAATTAAATCAGGGAAATATACAAATGTTACTTCATGGCCTTCATCTACTATTTGATTAGCTAGTGCAGCTAAAAAATAAGTTTTTCCTGCGCCAACATCACCATAAATATAAGCACCTTTTGCATATTTATTATTTTTTAAATCATTAATAAACTTTCTTGCATATTTCATACATTTAGTTCTTTTTTCTGTTGAAATATTAAAACTATCAAACTTTATTTCTAACAATTTATCAGAAACATACATTGAATTAAGTTTACTTTGTCTAATTCTTAGTGATTCAGCTTTTCGCATATACTTACATCTAGTATATGCAACATTATTATCACTATCAATTACAGGTTCAAAACCTTTCTTTCTATTTTTACATTCATCTAGGCCATTACACATTTTACAATTAGCTTTTTCTTCATTAAAACTAATAAAATCCCATATTTGATAATCTTTAATATCAAAATCTTTAAAGTAAGGATTATCTTTTTTTATTTTTTCTTTTAACTGTTCATTTGTCATATTAATCCTCCTTACTTGATTCATCTAAAAAGTTTTTAAGCCACTCGCTCTTGCGAACAATTTTCTTTTCGGGTTGTTGTTCAATATTTCGCTTAGTAGGGACTTTTTTTGTTTCATTCTCATCATAATTACCTTGTGCCATAACAAACTTTAATGCATCATCAAAACTCTTGATATTATACTTTTCAAAAGTTTGGAATACTTTAAAAAAATATCCTGCTTCAAGGAATTCATTTTTATTTTTCTTTATACCATGTAGTATTGCTACATTAGTTATTTCACTATTAAATGGACTATCATTAGCAACTTTCTCTATTACATTATAATCTTCAATTGATGCTTCTGGTCTCATAAGCTTTAATATAGCCTTTGGATCCATATATCTAATTCTATCATCGCCAACAACGCCTTCAGATTTAGATTCATTTTCTTTTCTCTTTTTAAACGATTTTGCTTCTTTTTGGAGTCTAGTAATAGCAAAATTACCTGCTTGATCAAGAGATCTATGATATACTACTACCATTTCTTCTTCATTTAGGTTAAACATATATGCAGTCTTTTCAACAATTGTTTGAAATTCTGCACTTAAACTATTCTTTTTAGCAATACCTAAATTTAAGGATGTTAGAAAATAATCATAATCAAATTCAAATTTACCGGTTTTAATTGATGAATTAATTTGTTTATCTATTAGATAGCCATCTTGTTTTTCTATTGTTTCATCAATATTATCTCTAAATACATTTTCAAATACTTCCGTAATGTTTTTGTATCCTTCTTTATTAAAAGATTCTAATCTAAATAAATTAACAAGTTTATTAAATAAAACTTCTCCTACTTTATTCTTTAAGTATGCGCCTAAAATACAATCATTAAAGAAATGTCTTGCTGATAGTGGTGCTTTAAGCAAGAAAACATATTCATTATCTTTAAAGTAAGTTGCCATTAAGCCTATAGCTTCTAATCTTTTTCTTTCAAGTTCAAAAGTAGCTATTTTTATACCAAACAAATCAACAATATCACTAACCAATACTACTCTTGTATTAGAGCTTCTATTAAGTGCTGAATACATTGTCATATATAAGGTATAAGCTCTACTACCAATTATAGGCATATATAGTAGTGATAACACATTTAAATCATCGATTGAAAGTGATTCACCAATAAGTATTCTTACATTCATATTAAGTTTTTCATTCATGATATCACCCCATACGCGCTGTAAGATAGATTATATCACAAATTTAATATAAATAAATATTAAATACCTATATTTTTTAATATCTCATCGAGATTTTTAATTCTATAAGCTTCTCCCTTAGAGTTATCCACAAAAAATGTGGATAACTTGCGCTTTTTTGCAATATCCATCTGACTATTTATACGTTTAATTGCATCGCTTTCTGATATATTATCACGTTCCATTAAGCGACGTTTTGCTTCCTCGTTATCAAGGTATACACATATAGTATAATCACACTCTTTATCAAAGTTTGATTCAAATAAAAGTGGTACATCCATTATGTTTACTCCATCTTTAATCTTACTTAAAGCAATTCTTTTAACTACTGGATGCATATAATTATTTAACATAATTCTTTTCTTTTCATCATTAAACACTAAATCTCTAATTATAGATTTATTTACTTCATCTAAATTAAATAATTTTTTTAAATCATTAATAGTTTTTTCTTTTTCCCATAAGTCCTTAACTATTAAGTCAGTATCAATAATATTATAATTTTTCTTTTTAAGTAAATTAACAACTGTACTTTTACCGCAGGCAATACCACCAGTTAAACCAATGATTATATTATTTTTTTGACATTTAGGGCAATAATAAGTGCTTCTACCAGCTACTCTTGTAATAGCTATTTTAGTACCACAAACTTTGCATCTATCAACAGTATGAACCATTAATTCATTTTGAAATGATCCTTCTATTCCTAAAGAATTATAGCTTCTAATAGTACAGCCACCTAATTTTATAGATTTTTCTAATATTTCTTTAGCACCTTTAATAACTAAATCATATTTATCTTTAGGTAGTATTTCATTTGGCATGACTTTAGCATAAAAACATATTTCATCAGCATAAATGTTGCCTATTCCAGCGATTTTTTTCTGATCTAGCAATATTTCTTTTATTGGTTTATTTCCTTCTAGTGCTTCATATGTAATAGAAGTTGCTTCAACCCCTACATCAACATAGTCATTATCTTGAATATGGATTTCACCAAATTTTCTAGTATCATGATATCTTAAATCAAAGTCATTAAAAACAAAAACTACATGCTCATGTTTTGATATTTCTTCATCATGATTTTTAATATAAAATTTTCCTTCCATTCTTAAATGAACAATCATAAACAAATTATTTTCAAAACAAATAATGATATTTTTCCCTTTTCTTTTTATATCTATTATTCTTTTATCAACTACTTTGTTAATATCACCGTATATTTGTTTTGAATAATAAACGTCAACTTTGTTTATACTTTTATTTAAAATATATTGTTTTAATCCTCTAACAACTGTTTCTACCTCTGGTAGTTCTGGCATATTACCACTTCCCTATATGAATTCTTGTATCATCAAATCTTTTTTCATCTAATTTAAATAAATTACTATCTTTTGGATAACCTACACCTACCATTGCATATGGAATATATGGGCTATCAATTTTTAAGTAATCTTTTAAAAAATCAACACGTTCAGTATGTGGATATGTTCCAATCCATATAGTACCAAGTCCTAAGTCACGACCTTCAAGCATAAAGTTTTCTATTGCACTTGACATATCTTGCTCTAAAAATTCAGGACATCTTAAATCATTTTGCATAATAAATACTACAACTTTATTGCATTCTCTAAGAGAACCCGCACCATGAGAACAATTCATAAGTGTAGGTATTTCTTTCTTATCAAGAATAACAAAGTGCCAAGGAATTTGCTTCATTGCACTTGGTGCTTGCATTGCTGCATATATCATTTCTTTAACTAAAGATATGTCTACTTCTTTATCTATAAAGCTTCTACAGCTTCTTCTTTCAAATATCTTATTCATAATTATTTGGCGTCAAATAGCGTTTTTCCCATACCTACTGATACAATTAGTGGTACGTTTAGTTTAAACGCATTTTCCATTATATCCTTTCCTAGTTTTATTATTTCTTCTTTTTCACTTTCAATACAATCAAATATTAATTCATCATGTATTTGACTTACTAATTTTGATTTTAAGTTAAGTTCTTTCATCTTCTTATGTATTAAAACCATTGCATTTTTCATCAAATCTGCGGCTGATCCTTGAATAGGTGCATTCATCGCATTACGCTTTCCAGCTTCTCTAACCATGAATACTGGATTACTTAGTTCAGGTATGTAACGTCTTCTATTCATTATAGTTTTTACATATCCATTTTCTTTAGCAAAATTAATTGTAGATTCCATATATTCTTTTATTTCAGAATACCTTTCAAAATATTTATCCATAAAATCTTTTGCTTCACTATTACTTATTTTTAAATCATTTGCTAAACGCCATGTACTCATACCATAAATAATACCAAAGTTTATTGCCTTAGCACTTTGACGTTCTGTTTTTGTTACCATTTCTTTTTTTAGAATATATTTTGCAGTTTCTTCATGTATATCTCTATTATTCTTAAAATCATTAATCATTTCTTTAACATTAGCAATATGTGCTAATAATCTAAGTTCTATTTGTGAATAGTCCATAGATATAAATAAATCATTACTTGGTATAAACATCTTTCTAATTAGAGCTCCATCTTCTGTTCTAATAGGTATATTTTGTAGATTAGGTTCAATACTAGAAAGCCTTCCAGTTTCAGTTTGAGTTTGTAAGAATATTGTATGAACAAATCCCTTAGTTATCACATTTTCTATACCTTCTAGATATGTTGAATATAGCTTTGTTAGTTTTCTATATTCTAATACTAAACTAGGCAATTCATGGAAATATCTAATAGATTCAAGTGTATCACTATCTGTTGAATAACCTGTCTTTGTTTTCTTTCCGTTAGGTAGATTTAATTTTTCAAATAATATTACTCCAAGTTGCTTAGTACTAGATATATTAAACTCTTCACCAGCAACTTCATAAATATCTTTTGTAAGTAAATCTATTCTTTTACCTATTTCAGTTTTTTGTTTATGTAGTTCATCTAAATCTACTTTCATTCCGTTAAATTCCATATCAGCTAAGCAGTCTGATAAAGGGATTTCAATATTAGAAAATAGATTATATTGCTCCTGATTTTTAAGTTTTTCTATTAAATTATCTTTTAATTCATATATAGCTTGAGCCTTTTTAACTATATGATTTTCATATATTTCTTTTTCAGGCAAGGCTTGTTTTGCTCCCTTACCATATATTTGTTCATCTAAAGCTATATCATATTCATAAAAACTAGCTAATTTAGAAAAATCATCTTTTACTGTTTTTGGATCTATTAAATAACTTGCTAGTTGCAAATCAAAAGTAACTCCTCTAACATTTAAATTGTTATACATTAAAACTACTTTTAATCTTTTGTAGTTATAAGTGTATTTTTTTATAGATTCATCTTCTATAAAGCTTTTAAAATCACTATCATTTATTATATCTTTATCAAAATAGAATGATCCATTCTTATTAAAAATAGATATTCCAACAATATTACCATTGTGATAATTTTCTTCAAGCATTTCTAAATGAATTGCGGATTCACTTATAAATGCATTAGTTTTATCATTTATTTTAAAATTAGTATCTTTTACTACTTTTATTTTTGTTTTTTTCAAAAATGAATTAAATTCTAAGTCTTTATAAAAGTCTATTAATTCATCACTTTCATCTTTTCTATCTATATCATCAATAGTTATATCTATTGGAGATTCATTATTAATTGTGACCATTTTTTTAGTCATTAAAGCATCTTCATAGTGCTCTCTAATTAAATCTCCCATTTTCCCTTTTATATTTTCTTTGTTCTCAATAATTCCCTCAACTGAGCCATATTCGATGATTAGCTTAGTTGCTGTTTTTTCACCTATTCCTTTAATTCCAGGTAAGTTATCTGATGGATCACCCATAAGTGATTTTAAATCAATCATCTTAATAGGATCAAATCCATATTCTTCAATAAAATGGGCTTTAGAGAATTCTTCTAAGTCATTAATTCCTTTTTTAGATTTATATACTGTAGTGTTATCTGTAATTAGTTGTAATAAGTCTTTATCTGATGAATAAATACCTACCTTATATCCTTTTTCTTCACAAATCTTAGCCATAGTACCAATAATATCATCAGCTTCATATAAAGGCATTTCGTAGCGAGCTACACCTACTAAATCTAAGTATTTTTTAATATAAGGTATTTGCATTCTCATTTCATCATCCATAGGTCTACGTCCATCTTTATATGTAGCGCATAACTCATGGCGGAATGTTTTCTTACCAGCATCAAAAGCTACTAATATCTTTTTAGGATTAGTTTTTAAAATGGATGTCATCATATTTATAAATGTATATATTGCATTAGTACATAATCCTTTAGAATTTTTCATAAAATTTCCAACTGATGCTAAAGCAAAATATGCTTTATACATAAATGAGCTTCCATCTATTAAAATAACTTTATTATCAGCCATAATAACACCACCTATTCTTTTATTTTATCATATTTTTATTTAATATTTACTTTTTTAATTAAATTAATTATAATAATTGAGGTGATAATTATGACTTTTAAGCAAAAATTAAAATTAGTAAACTTAATATTTGCTCTACTAGCTATGTGTTGCTTATTAATTCCAACCATGAAAGATACAACACAAAATTATAATTTATTCCAATTAGTAGTTCATAATGGATTTAGATTCTTTGCTTTAGTATTAATCATTTCCTTAATAGCAACATTTCTAACATCATTTTTACAAGTATATTATGATGATAGTAACGCATTAACTATTATTAATCTAATATTTGGTTTAATAACACTTATATTATCAATTCTAATTAAAGTAATATCCGCCCCAACAAGTGATATAATTTGGGATGAATATGCTAAGCTTTATATTGGTTCATTTATCCTAATTCCATCTATTTCTATATGCTTTATAACAAGCTTAATAATAGTATTTAGAACACTAGTTTTAAAGAAGAATGATATAGAAGAAATTAATGAGCCAGAAGATATAGAAATTATCTCAAGTAGCTCTGAAACTAAAGTTGATGACAATGAATACCTAATAAATGAGTTTAACAATAAATAAGCGCACAACGGTGCGTTTTTTTATTGTTTGTTTTCTATTAATAATTAGTTTTAAAAACGTTTTTAATCTAAGACTTGCTTGTAATATCATATATCTATGATATAATAGATATATATTGGGCTTAAGAAAAGGAAATATAAATAATTATCAAATTATTTATGAGGTGTAAAGATGGAAAAGAAGAAAAATATTGTAATCGAAAACTTGAATAAATCATATGGAAATAAGAAAGTTTTAACTGATTTAAACCTTGAAGTTTATGAAGGTGAACTATTTGGTTTTATCGGAAGAAATGGCATTGGTAAATCTACTACTATTGACTGTATGATTGGTATGAAAAAATTCGATAATGGAACAATTAAAATTTATGATTACGATATAAAAGAAAACCCAATTGAAATCAAAAAAATAATCGGTTATGTTTCATCTGAACCTATCCTTTATGAAGAAATGACTGGTATAGAATATCTTAAATTTATAGCAAGTATTTATAAGGTTGATCCATCTACTTTTAAAGAACAATATGTAAACTTATGTGAAAGATTAGAGTTTAAACTGGATGACTTAAGTTTTCAAATTAGTGGATACTCTCACGGTATGAAACAAAAGATATCATTAATTGCAAGTTTAATTCATAATCCAAAAATATGGATTTTAGATGAGCCTACTGTCGGTCTTGATTTTTTGGCAGTTGAAGAATTAAAGAAAATGATGGTTGAATACACTAAGCTTGGTAATACAGTATTTCTAACAAGTCATAACATTGATTTTGTTAGTGATATTTGTAATAGAGTAGCAATAATAAATAAGGGAAATGTGAAAGGTTTATTTGATCTTGATAATGATCCATCTGTTAAAGAAAAGCTTAAAGATATATTTATCAAGATTTATGATGAAAATTGAAATCATTAATCCTAAAAGATTTTAGATTATTCTTTAGTAGTGGTTCTTTCAAAAAAAAGATTGCCACTATTGGTATCAAGTTATTATTTTCCCTAATATTTGTTGCAATACTTTTATACATGCTAATAAGCATATTAAAAAAAATAATAGTTTATGAAAATGCTGAACAATCATTTATGTCATTATGTTTATTCATAATTTCTATGATTTTAGCTTTATCGTTTATGGTTAGAGCAAATAAGCTATTTTTTAACAAAAACGATATTGAACTAACAGCAAAATTTCCTATAAGAAATAGAGAAATTATAATTTCAAAGTTAATATTCTTATTTGGTAATTATTTTGTGGTAAGTTTCTTATTCACATATCCTATGTTTATTGCATATGGCATAATTACAAAAGCAAAAATATGGTTCTATTTTATAACTATATTTTATCCAGTATTAACATTCTTCTTTGATATGGGATTAGCATTAATATTGTTATGTCCATACACTTTATTAAAGAATAAGTTAAAAAATAATTTTATCGCTAGATTTATTATTTACTTATCAGTTCTTGCCATTGCAACTTATTTGTATTCAAAAATATTAACTATCTTTGTTAATTTAGTTGCAGGTGGAAATATTCTTACATTATTTACGCAAGATGTAATTAATACTTTTACAAAAATGATGGCTTTTGAGCTTCCAGCCAGTCCATTCATTAATGTAGTAGTTAGTAAAAATTATGTTTATATTGCATTCTTCTTAGTTAATTTATTAGTGTTTGGAATTGGTGTTATATTATCTACACTATTCTATAAGCACAATAAAAACGCAACGCTAAATGTTAAATCTAAGAAAATCAATGATAAATATAAAAATGAATCAATTAAAAAGACTCTAGTGAAAAAAGAATTCTTGGTTTTAACTAAAAATGAAAATTATATAGTTTCATTTATGTGCTTATTAATTATTCAACCTTTCTTAGCATATCTAATTATTAAATCACTTAATTTAATTTTTAGAACAGGAATCTTTGCTTATTATATAAGTATGGTTCCAAACTTCATTACTTTGCTTGATATATTACTATTGATACTATTCACATTAATTATCAATCAAGGTGCAACAAATTATATTCAAATGGAAGAAAAAACAATCACAATAATGAAGATGATACCTGTAAAATATAAGGTTCAATTATTAATTAAAATGATTATTCCTTTCTCATTATCATTTATATCATTCTTTATTACTGCGCTTGTATTATTCATCTCAAAAGGAATAAGTTTAGAAATATTTATAGTTTCTACCATCTTAGTTTTAATAACTCTATTCATATATGATTCAATATGCTTATATGAAGAATTAAAAATAAGATCAAATAAAGCTAGAAACTCCATTGTATCAAACATCTATTCTTATTTCATACCTATTTTATTCTTTGTAGTTGCTGTAATTATGTCAATACTTAAAGCAAACATTTATATAATTTATGCATCTACATCACTACTTATAATAGTACTTGGATTATACTTCATCATAAGTATATTCAAGAATATGGAAAGAAACTTTATTCTAATAGAATCAGTTAGAAAAAAATATAATTAATTAACACAAGGAGGTGTTAAAATGATTAAGAAAAACTTAATAATCTTACTTTTAATACCGTTTTTAATTGCGTTAATCGGTGCCGCAACAGCCAAGACTACTTACAAATTAATCGATAATGACATTAAAGACATTAAATGGAATTACGGGGATGTTGAGGCATTCAAAGTAGATAATTCATTTTTACTTGAAGCTGATACTGTTAGTAATGATGAAGTAAATGATGAAAATAAACTTACTTGGGAAGTTGAAAATAAAGATCCATTAGATGAAGAAATTCATGGAGTTATTAGAGAAGAAAACAATAAATTCTATTTATATACTTTATCTGTTGGAAATGTAATAATAACATGTTCAAATAAAAAAGGTAATGTTTATAGATCAATGAATGCGATTATTTATGATCATGGAGCAATTCTTATTTCAAGCGAGATTCAAAGCTCCCAACAAAACATAGATAAAACAACTTATTATGGTGAATACGATTTAAACAATAATAAAAAAGAAAAAGCTGAATTTAATTTAAATGTAAAAGTTGTCCCTGAAGAATATAAAGATAACTTATATATTGAAGATACTACTTCTAATATCGATTTTGATTTAGCTAGTGGTGTAGTAAAAATAAAAGAAAGCGGAACTGCTAGTATAAAAATCGGTTGTGTTAGCGTTGGAAATATTGAAACTCAAAGCTATGATTTTGAAATTGTTAAAGATGGAATAAATGTTTATGATTATGAAACATTGCTTAACTGTACAAATAGATCAAATAATGGTGAAATAGTTGTTCTAAGAAAATCTTTTGAGTCATTAGAAAATTATGAAAATAATAAAGACTTAGGTAATGTTGAATTATTTGGTAAATATGATTCAAAAACTAAAAAATATGATTTTAATAACGAAATATATAAGTTTGAATCAAATTATAATACTGAATTTATCAATAAATGGAATTTAAAAGCAAGCGAAAACAATGTAAAAACAATCGATAAAACAGTTAATTCTGGTTTACATGTTCAAAAAGATATTTATGGTAATGGTTATACAATTAATATGCATAATTTAACTTACCCTAAAGGTACTAGTGAAATAACACTAGATGATGGAAGTAAAATGATTGTTCCTGTGTTAATGCCTTCTGATTTATATAGAGGTGCAATTCCTTTTTACGCACTAGGAGATCATAACAATTTGCCTTTAATTGAAGTATTAGGGCAAGACAATTCATGTTTATATGTTGATGGAAATAATATTTTGCTTAATGATATCAATGTAAAAAACTGTGATTTTTCAAATTCTTTAGCATTTTTAGATTATGTAGGAACTACTCTTGATATAAATGGTAATGATGTTACTATTAAAAATTCTAGACTATCTAATGGAAAGAATGTAGTTAGAGCATTCTCAACAGCTAATTTAAATATTGATAATTCAATTTTAAGCAATGCCAGAAACTTCTTACTTTATGCAGGTAGTAATGAATATATCAAACCAAATGAAAATAAGGAATATGAATTTATTTTATATGATGGTTCTAAAGTTACTTCTACTATTAAAGAATTCTTTAAACCAAATGGTTATGGAGATAAATTATTAATTGATTTTTGTAAAGGCGAGTTTGATGAATGGTTAGATATGTATAGAGCACTATCTTCTATTCAAAAAGCAATTTGTGATACAACTGATTTATATGATAGTAATGGAAATCTAATTTATAAAGGAAATATTGATGTTAATAACACATTATTCTACCGTAGTGGTGTATCATCAATAGGTCTAGATACAATGTTTAATGGTGCTTATTTATATAATAATAGCCCTTCCCTTATATCAACAATGCTAGGATATGTTGAAACTCAAGAAGGGGTACCTATGTCTAAATTAGTAACATCTAATGTTGCCGGTCAATCATTCCCAATTGAATTAAATATTCTTGGTAATACTAAATTTTACGATTATAAAGAAGCAGATAATATCGATATTTCTGGTTTAATTAGCGAAAACATGATTGCATTTGCAAAAGCAACAGCTGATAATATGGGTATCCCTTTAGATGAAAAAACAATAAAAACAATTGATATTGATAAGATATTCCCAATTAAAAATTATCTTCTTGAAGAAGCTAAGGCAAATAATGCAATTTATAAAGAAAACAATAAAGAATATGTAAATTGTCCTATCGCATTTTATGGTGGTGGATACAATTTAAATAAAATAACAATCAGTAATAGCGAATTAAAAACTAACGTTACTAAAGAAATGAAAGTTGATTTAGTAAATAAATATGTAAAAATACCTAAAACCGATTTTGGAGCAACTTCTGTCAAATACATTATGATGAAAGCTGTAACAGTGACAATAGGTAATGATCCATTTAAATTTGTTTGTTTCAAAAATAGCGGCTATCTATTTAATGAAATGCCAAATGTTAAAGAATTAAGAAAGAATAATTATGGAGGTCATTAGTGATGAATAAAATGAAAAAATTTCTTTTAGTTCTTCCTCTTGCAGCACTACTATTTGGATGTAAAAGAATAAACCAAGGAAAAACTAAAGACAATACAACTATAACTAATAATGATATAACAACTACGAAAGATGATATAGTAGATGATACAAATTATTACATAATAAACTATGAACTAAATGGTGGAAAGAATAACGAACTTAACCCATCTTCTTTTGTTGAAGGAAATAAAGTTAAATTATATGAAGCAACTAAAGAAGGTTATGATTTTGTTGGTTGGTCTACAAATGAAAATGGTACATCATTTATTGATGAAATAGACTTAGATATAGATTGGAAAATTTATGCAATATTCACTCCACATAAATACACAATTAATTATCACAATTTACCTAATAATTCTATTAATTCAAACCCTGATAAATATACTATTACTGATAGCAATATAACATTAACTAAAATTAATGATAGCAATATAGATTTTAAGGGTTGGTATACAACTAGCACTTATGATGATGATTCATTAATTGAAGTAATTAAAACAAATAGTTTAAAGAATTATGATTTATATGCTAAATATGAAATCATCAAAAAAATGCCTGAATGTGTAATTCTAGCTAATAATCCTACATATAACGGCAACGAGCAACAATTATTATCAGCATCAGTTACTGGTGGAACAATAACTTATAGTCTAGATGGCATAAACTATAGTGATGAAATTCCAACAGCAACAAATGCTGGAAATTATAAAGTTTATTATAAAGTTACTGGTGACGAACTTCATTTTGATATTGAAGATTCTATCGATGTAACTATTAATAAAGCAACCTACACATTAGAAAATATAACATTTAACAATGCTTCTAAAGTTTATAATGGTGAAGCTCAAAGTTTAGTTATAAATGGAGATCTACCTGCAGGTGTATCTGTAAGTTATGAAGGTAGTGGAACTAATGTTGGTGAATATGAAATAACTGCTAATTTCACTATTGATGATACTAATTATGAAATTAGTCCAAAAAAAGCAACACTTACTATTACAAAAGCAACTTATAGTGGTATTGAATTTAATAATGGTTCTAAAGTTTATAATGGTAGTGCTCAACAACTAGAAGTTACAAGCTTACCAGAAGGATTAACTGTAGAATATAGTGGATTTGGTATTAATGTTGGAAGTTATGAAATAACTGCAATATTTACTAATAATGATGAAAACTATTTTGATGTAGATCCTATTACTAGAACTCTTACAATCACAAAAGCAACTTATACTTTAAATGTTACATTTAGTGATAATACATTTGAATATGATGGTTTATACCATGATTTGGCAATAGATGGAACTCTTCCAGATGGTTTAACAGTTTCTTATGAAAATAACCATAAAAAAGATGTTAATGACTACACTGTAATTGCAGTATTTAACAATGCAAATCCTAACTACTTTGATGTAGATAGCTTAACTGCTCATTTAGTTATTACTCCTACTTCTGCCACTTATACACTTCCTACAGGAATTAGTGGATTAAAATATAGCGGTAATGAATTATTATTAATTAATCCAGGAACTGTTACTGATGGATATTTTGAATATAAATATGGTTCACTTGAATGGTCAACTAACGTTCCAAAAGCTACTAATAGCGGTTCTTACAACGTTGAATATAGATTAGTTTTAAGTGGAAACTATGAAGAAGTTAGCGGTGGAGTAATTGTCGTAACAATTGCTAAAGCTACTTATGATTTAAGTAATGTTAAATTTAATGACGCAACTAAAGTTTATAATGGTTCTAACCAAACAATAGATACTATTACAGGAAATCTTCCAACAGGTGTAACTGTAAGTTATGAAGGATTTGGTAAGAATGTTGGCAGTTATGAAATAACTGCAAAATTTAGTGGTGATTCTTCTAACTATGAATTAATTCCAAATATGACAGCAACTCTTACTATTACAAATGCTACTATGACTAACATTTTAGTTGAAGGATATAATGGTAAAGCTGATGATGAATTACATCAAGCTGTTGTATCATATAAAGCTAATACAGTTGATAATTCTGAAATTACTTGGAGTTTCAGTAGTGACGGAGTTCACTTTGTGGATGCTTCTGATTTACTAGTAAGTATTCCAACTGATTCAGGCACATACTACTATAAAGCAACTGCAGCTAACCATGAGGCAGTAACTGGTTCATTTACAGTTGTTGTAAGTGATAAAGATACTCCAACATTAGAGATTACTAATTTAGCTTCTTTAAATAAAACTTATGATGGCTATTCTATTACTACTCCAGTTATTACAACAAATAGTAATGGAAGTTATGAAGTAACTTATTCAACTGATAAAGCAACTTATACAAGTGAAAAGCCAATCAATGCTGGTCATTATTATGTAAAAGTTGTATTAGAAGAAACCTCTTCTTATGCAGGAAAAACTATTGAAGGTTCATTTGATATAGCTAAAGATGATTATGAATTAGATATTGAATTCAAGAATAAGACTGTTAAATACAATGGTAGTGAACAAGGTATTGTTATTGTTGGTGATCTTCCTGAAGGTGTAACAGTAAGATATACTGGTTATGCTACAAATGCTGGAAAATATACTATTACAGCAACATTTAATCATAGTAATCCTAACTATAATGAAATAAATAATATTACTGCAGAATTAACAATTGAAAAAGCTGATTATGAATTAAATGTAGAATTTAATGATAACACTGTAACTTATAATGGCGAAATTCAACGACTAGAAATTACTGGTACACTTCCAGAAGGTGTTACAGTAGTTTATGAAAACAATAATAATAAAAATGTTGGAACATATACAGTAACTGCAATATTCAGCGGTGATTTAATTAACCATAACAAAATTGAATCAATAACTGCTATTTTAACAATTGAAAAAGCAAATTATGATTTAAGTAATATTAGTTTTGAAGATACTTCTAAAGTTTATAATGGTTTAACTCAAACAATTACTATTGAAGGTAACCTACCTGATACTTTAGCAGTAAGTTATACAGGTGGTGGAGTAAATGTTGGAACATATCAAGTAACTGCAGCATTTACAAATAGCGATTCAAATTATAATGATGTTGAATCAATTACAAGAACTTTAACTATAACTAAGAATGCTTATGATATGAGTGGAGTTAGTCTAAATGATAAAGTTGTTGATTATAACGAAAATGAACAAGGAATTGTTATTACTGGAACTCTTCCAGAAGGTGTAACAGTATCTTATAGTGGTTATGCTACAAATGCTGGAGTTCATACAGTTACAGCAAGCTTTAAGGGCGATTCAACTAATTATGAATTAATTCCTGATATGACTGCAAAACTTACAATCAATAAGATTGATCCAGAATTCACTACTCCTACTAACTTAGTAGCAAAATACGGTTCTACACTTGCTAGTGTGGTTTTACCAGAAGGATTTATTTTCAATGATCCGCTTAATACTAGCGTAGGAAATGCTGGAAATAATACATTTATTGTTACTTATACACCAAGCAATACAACAAACTATAACGTAGTTGACAATATCGAAGTAACAATCTTAGTTAAATATACATATGTTATAACTGCAACAAATAATCAAAGTTCAACATATAATGGTGCTGTTCAAAAACCAGTCGTTACAATTAAATTAGGTGATGAAATTGTTACTGATAGTTACACATTAAATTATTCAGTTCAACCTAAGAATGCTGGAACTTATAGTATTAAGATTAGTTGTACTGGTGAAGCTGGATATGATTCAGATGAAATTAGTGTAACTTATACAATTTCTAAAGCTAAATTAACATTAACAAGTACTACTGTTAAAGTTAATTATGATTCAGCTAAGAGAGACTGGACATCAGTTCAAGGATTAATCGCATCAAAAATCACTTATACTGGTTTATTCTCAGGTGATACAGTAACAGCAACAATAATTGGTATGCATAATGGTGCATATAAATATGGAACTGTTAGTGGTTCATACGAAACTACAAACAATACTTTATTTGGAACTAATTATAATTATGTAGTTGGTTCAACTTATCAAGCATTTATTAGTCTATCAAATGCAAACTATGAATTAGATGGCACTGATAGTATATTAGTTAAGTATAAGACAGCTTTAATTGGTTCTACATATTATACAATTGAAGATGCACTAGCTACTAGTGGCACAGATACTATTACATTTGCTGGTGATTCTTCAAGTGCAACATCTTATGTAGCAACAATATTTAGTAGTCTACCTACTTCTCTAACTGGTTATAAAACAACTTATACATTAAGTAATAGAACACTTCTTGTTCCATACACTAATAGTACTTCAATTTCTTTTGGGCAAGTTAATGATGTAACTGTATCATCATATAACAATTATTCTGTACTAATTATTCCTAGTGCTATAACATTAAATGTTTATGATTTATGTGTAAATTCTGAAGCATCAGGAAGTACAGTAATTGGAAACCATGGAACAATAGTAAACAATGGTACTATTAATTGTTCTCATTACTTATACGCATATGGATATATAAAAGGTATTGGTTCAATCAATATTAATAATGGTGCAACATGTAAAGAAGGATTTAGAGTATATGATTATCCAGGAAGCGCAGATACTGCATATAATATTTCAAAAGTTGCATTCCCTATGTGTGAATGGAGTCTAAACAGCATTTCTTGTAACTTAAAAATTGCTAAAGGCGCATCACTTTTAGGATATATTATTGTTTATGGTACAACAGTTGGTTATAACGAGTTCACATTTGATGTTATAGCTAAAAATAGTTCTACAACTAACTGTTTGTTTGCTCCTGCATCAGATGCTTCAAGTAGTGATTTCGTATTAATTAGAAACTCACAATCACTTAATAATTGCAATTCAAGTATTACTTCTAACAATCAAGAAGCTTATAAGAATATGATAGATATTATATTAAATGGAAAATATGTTGATGGAACAATCAGTATTTCAAAATCATTCTTAATGGGATTAATAAATATTAATTTCTCAACAACAACATCTATCCCTCTTCCTATTTCATATGCAAATATAATTATTAAGAGTGGTTCACATTTAGTATTATCTAAAACATCATACGTTCTACTTAACGGAACTAAAATGGAAGTAGAAAAAGGTGCTACTCTTGAAATCAATGGTAATGCATTTGTTGCACTAGATACATATGAAAACAATGTAAATGTAGTTGCAAATGCTGTAAGTGCTGGTCATATTATAAACAAACAATCATCTTATCTTCTTTTAAATGGTACATTAACTGGTACAGGATACTTTGGTGGAATTATAAAAGTTTCTGAGGAGGATGCTGTTATTCAAATGAATAACAACCAAATTCCAGCTAATACTATTAAAACAAAGAAAGGTACAGGCGCATATACATACAGCAAACCATATGCAATACAATTAATTGCTTATAATGGCCAAACAAATCAATTCAATGCAGAATATGAAAATGCTCTATCAAATTATTATATGTCTACTGTAATCAATGGTAAATGTGGCTGGTTAGAAAAAGTATCATACATTAGTTATAATACTTATTTAAGCAAAAAGGAAATTGCAATGGAAAAGAATGGCTATACTATAGAAAGTTCTGATTTACCACAAATAGAAAAAGACTATTATACATTTGGTGGTTGGTATATTGATAGCAATTGTACAACTCCTGCTTTAGATTATGTAATATATTCAAGTACATTATTATATGCAAAATGGACACCAATAAATTATGCAATCAATTATGTTGATGTTTATGATAATGGTTTTGCAAATGGAAATACATCAACAAGTTCAAATCAAACATCATTTAATTATGAAACAAATGTTTCATTAGTTGAAGCAACTAATGGAGAATATGTATTTGGTGGTTGGTATATTGATAGTATTTGTACAGATAGAATCAATATATTAAATGGACAAGAATTAGTTTCAAAATTATCAGAAAACTCAATAACAGTTTATGCATTATGGTACAATACTGGAACTGAAAAATATGTTGTAACATATAACAATTCAAATGCAAATATTCCATGTGTTGCATCTGATTCAATAATTGATTTAGAAAATTATAATCTTCCAAATATGACAGTTAAAGATAATGATTATACAGTTACTGAATACTTCGGTGGTTGGTATAAAGGTACAACATTAGTTACTTCTCTTGATTCTTCACTATTTACTTATAATTCATCAAATAACACTTATGAATTAACACTTGATGCAAAATGGGTAAATAAAAACGAATTAAATGTAAATGTTCCTGGAATGCCAGCAATAATGACAGTTTATTATAAACCAGGATTTAAGTTCACTATTCCATCATTAGAATCAAAAGATATTACAATTGGTAAAAATGGTTTAGTTTTAATTGATTGGAAATTCGACAATGAAGGCAGTTATAAAACAGGCGATACTATCACATTGACAACACAAACTGATTTAACAGCAAATATTGCCCAATTTGTTTTCCTATCAATAGGTACTAACGACTATACAACTGTAACTGTTACATTAACTTCTGGCACTGGATATACTGTAGATTATAACGCAACAACAGGTGTTGCAACAGCAACAAAGTTTACAGGTCAAACATTGACAAATGGAGACACAATATACGTTACTTCAGGAAGTACATTTAAAGCTAAATATACTAAAAAATCAGGTTCAGATAATGGTGCAACAATAACAGGTACTAATCCAACTACTGCACTTGGAACAACTGATACTGATTACACTGTACTAACAGCTGATATAGTAATTACTCCAGCCGGCACTAAATCTTCAATTTGCGTAATGCCAGATACTTTAATTACTTTAGCAAATGGAAAGAAAGTTGCTATCAGTTCATTAACTGGTAATGAAAAATTACTATCATGGAATGAAACAACTAATTCATTTGAAGAAGCAAGTATATTAGCATTATGGCATCACAAAAATAATTTAATTAATGTAATAAACTTACACTTTAGCAATAATAAGAATGTGTCAATTGTTGAAATGCATGACTTCTATGATTTAGGTTTAAGTAGATTCATATCTATTTCTGCTAAAAACTATCAAGATTATATTAATCATGAATTCTATTCTTTAAATGGTGAAACAATCACATTAGAATCAGCTGATGTAGAAATAATTATTGGTGATTGTTATTCACTATATACTACAAATTCTAACTTCATTACAAATGATATTTTATCAAGAACACCAGACCCATTTGAAGGATATTTTGAAACAATTTATAACCTTGAATCTAATGAAGAATATAGGAATGAAATGATAAATACTTATGGTCTATTCACATTTGAAGAAGCAAATGGACAAGTAACTGAAAAAACATATGAAATGTTCTATGTTAAATACTTCAAAATCTTTATCGGTTTAGGATTAATAGATGAAAGTGAAGTAGAAAGCATTCTTACATTAGATGATGATATAATTTATATTGCATAAACAAATAACGAGTTCTTAATTGAACTCGTTTTTCATTTAACTTTATTAATAAAATATGCTAAAATAGATTTGTTAGGAAGTGGTTTTATGAAAAAACTATTTAGATATTTGCCATACCTATTTTATGTATTTGCATTCATTTCATTTATACTTCCTGTTGTATATATGAAAGTAGGAAATACTAAAATAAGTTATAATATGCTAGAACTAATATTTGGTAATAGTGGACAAGAATTCTCTATAGGATTATTTATCGTTTTTTTAATGTTTTTAATAACTATAATACTTTCTGTTATAATTAACTATAAAAGTTCTAAAATAGCCTATAATACCGCTATAATCCTTGGTTTAGCAAGTGGAGCTCTTCTATTCTTTACAAGAATATTATCTAATCCTAATGTTACAGATTATAAAGTGCATGTTGGTTTAATTTTACCTGGCTTATTTATAATTATTGGAACATTAATTTTAATAATTAACAGAATAATACAAAACAAAAACTGATGAAAAAAATCCATCAGTTTTTTTAATTAATAAATTGGTTTATTAATTCTTGCATAACTTCTTCATTAATGTATGGAGCATTATCATCAATACTAGAATCACTTATTGTGACAACCTTCAAGTATTCTATATTATCCTTAACAAATATATAGAAATTACTAATTATATAGTCATTTATAATATTATATACAATATTAGGATAACTAGTAATATCTCCAATATTACTTCCAAAGTCTTCTATTAACGTATCCATATTACTAATAGTTGTTTTAGAAACTTTATTTTCAGGATCAAGATCACGTAATAATTTAATTATATTTCTAAATTCATTTTCAGTAATGTATGTTACTTTAACATTATATTTAATATCAGTACTATTTGCTGATCCCATAACACCATTAGTAATAACGCAATATGTATCATCTACCGCTTTTAGTTTTAATTGTTTAGGATTTGGATCAGGGTTAATATAAATCTTTATGTTATAAGTGATTGTTGCCATTAATGAATGACTACTAGCTATATCATGTATAAATTCATCACTTGGGAATAACATATCATTAATGTCAAATGTTTTAATTGAGAAATCACCTATCATTTTTCTTAAGCCCTCAACAAATAATGATAGTTTTTCTTTATACATTAATCTATAGAAATAATCAAATTCATCCTTTGTTATAACAACATTACTATGTAACATTTTATCTGTAAGTGTAGCTGCAAATAAGTATGATTCATTAATTAAATTAGCAATTTCATCATTAAATACTAAATCATCAATTTCATCAAGTGGAGCATCACCTGTAGTATGGTTAATAACGCTTATTAAAGCCTTTATTTCCTCTTTAGAATATATTTCTAATCCAAATTCAAATGCTTTATCAGTATGAACAATAACCTTATTTGGTTTTTCTTCTGTTTTTGAATTGTTAATTATTTCAGTTGTAATTAAAGATCTAACAACATAACTACTATTTATTATATTCATCTTATTATCACTACTATTTTTTAATTTAATTAGTAATGAATTCAGATATTGTTCATCTTCATCATCTCTATCAATATCTACATCAAGTGCTTTTAATGCTTTTCGCATGCATTTAACTTCTTCTAAACTTAATTTACGCTTCTTACCTTTAACATATTCTAATACAACAGTTGGAATATCAACATTATTCTCAACCTTATTAGTAAATATAATACCTGTGATGTTATATTTTAAATTGTTGTTTTTATCAATATATAATTCTTCAAGTCTTTCATCAGGTAGCTTATCCTCATCCTTATAAACATCTTTGACCCTTTGATTAACCAATTCATCATTATCAAGTTCACTAGCATCATTAAACCCTAAATATTTTAATAAAGTTAAAAGAGATCTAACTTCATCTTCATAATAGAAATCATTACTATCTGCTACTAACATTTTATCTTTTGGTTTTATTACTTTTTCAAATATTACTTCATCAAGTCTAGTAGTAAGAACATCTTTTATCATACAAGATTTATACATATTGTGTAATCTTAATAATCTAAATTCATCAGTTAAAATATCATTTTTAATAGAATCAATTGTTTCATTTGAGACATTATCAATATCAACATCATAATAGTTAATAGTCCAAATAATACCTTCAACATTACCAATATTATAAATTCCTCTACTATCCTTATTTAAATCTAGTGTAGAGTCTTCAACTAAATCTTTTCCAGCAAATGCATCATATACTTTTTCAGTTAAAGTATTTGCTAAAATATATGATAAATATGCACCTTCAAGACGAGTAACTTCACCCATTTGGTTATTTAAATATTTTAATTCTTGCTTAATGTCATCATTAATTTTATTTTCGAAATCATAATCATCTTCTTTTTCACTAATCTTAATTAAGTATTCTATACCATTAATTAAGTTTTTAGTTTCCTTCTTCCATGGATTAGATGATGTAAAGTTTTCCCTTAAGTATTCTATACTATCACCTATAGTCTTCATAGATTCTGGAATTTTTAGTGAATTATTTAAATTCTTATGAATTAATCCATCATCACTACTTATAGAATGTGATATAGTTGCAGAATATATATTATTATCAAGAACTTCTTGATTATTTAACATATCCTTCATTAATTTAGTGACATTAATATTATCATCTTCAAATATAAAATGTTTAACATTACGTAAGAATACCTTTAAATTATTAAGTTCAATACGATAATTAGAACCGCTTGGATCATTAATTAATACAACATTTGGAACTATTAAAGGCATCTTATCAATTAGTGTTTCACCTTTTTCAACTAAATATTTTGAAATCGAATAATATAAAATACCAGAATCAAGCATGATATCTACTTCTAATTCTGTTAAATTTTTCATAGAATCCATTGCTTTTTCATTATCTCCATCAATTACTGCATATAAATCAAAACTTGTTTCATTAAGAGCTTTAATTAATCGCTTAATTTCGCTACTTTCTTGCTTTATTGTTACCCATCTCTTTTGATTTTTAAAGAATTCAGGGAATACTACTGTATCATCATTTTTTAAATTTGAATACATCATGCTAGAGAATGTACCTTCAAAAATAATACTTTCTAGTGCATCCTTAGCTTCATCGCTCTTTAATAAATCAATTAAAGTTTTTGTATCTTCAGTTTCATCTTCTATTATTGGTCTTACTAACTCTAATACACCAGGTGCTTTTTTGAAGAATGAAACTAATTCATTATAATCAATTACATAATCTTTAATTATTGAATTATCAATATAAATACTAAAATCATCACTAACATTATTATTAGTCAATATGTATGAAGAGAATAGGGAATGTAGTATTTTTGAATTTAATAGATTTTCCGCTAATATTTGATCTCCATCATTTGATGCTAATACATTTGATAAATCTACCATTAAATCAAATGCTTCATCTTCTGTTAAATCACTTGAGTTTGATATTAAATCAATTAAGTTAATATTCTTATCATTATTAATTACTTTTTCTAATCCTGTTAGGAAGTAATATAGTTCACCATAATAAGTTACGCCATCTTTTTCTATATTAGCATAATTCATTTTACTTGGCATTCTATAATTTTCAAATACATTTTCTCTAATGTATTTTTCTATACTAGATGTAACAATTATACTTGATGCTGCCTCACCTAATAATTTTGAATCAGATAAATTATTAATCAAATTATGATATAATTCTATATTTCTTTCATAATTAGCATTATCTTTATCAAATATAGCAAGTGTTGCACTAAAGCCGTCTCTATCACCAATAAATACATCTTCGTAAATAATTAATATATCATCTAATGATGCTACTAAATTATTAAGTTCTTTTACCCAGTCTATATTATCATAATATTCATCCTTATAAACTATATCACTAATATGCCTTTGCATTTTTAATTCTTCATCAGAATTATTATTCTCATATGCACTCTTAGATAAATATTTAGCATCCAAATAAGCATATAATCGCTTAAGTACCGGATTTAATTCATCACTTCTATCAGTATTAATTATAGACATTTTGTTAATATATTTAGTTAGAGCATCAATAACTCTTAATGCATAATCTTTATTCTTACCATATTTTTCATTTAATGTAATTATATCAAGTATAGCATTAAGTAGCATCTTACCATCATTTGCATTAAGTATGCTTGATGGTTTTATATAACCTAGTTCTGTATTAGGATTAATTATTTTTAAATTTCTTTCAAATTCTATAGTATTTGATAAATAACCTCTCTTAAATGCTATGTTCATAACATCAATGGCATCAGCATTTAAGTTTTGTGTAAATGATACATTTTCTAAGTTAGCTGATATTGAATCAACAAGTGATAATGCAAAATTAATAAAATATGTTTTTGAATCAAAATTATCAATTAATAATTTAAACTCTGCTTGGAATCTAGGATCTGCCATAATCTTAAGTATAGCATCTGTTACATTACCTTCATATTCACCTAGAATAATCTTAGTAATATCATCTCCACCATATTCTAATAACAAATCAAATGTATCAGTAGAAAATTCCACATATGCATTTAATTCTTCTCTTAGATATATGTTTTTATCAATTCCTCTAGCTTCATCTTTAAGTCCGCCTTGGAATACCAAATCTATAGCATATAAGTAATAAGGAACATCATCTTTATCTTTAACCATATTTAATACTTTATAAATACCATGTTCACCATAATTACCAATCTCTCTATAAATAGTAAATCCTAAATCTATAGTTTGATTATTTGTACTATATTTTTTTCTATTTTTAGTTCCAATTCCTGAGATTATAAAGAACTGTGTACCAATAATAGTAATAAATATCATTCCTTTGACAAGACCTCTGAATAATCCCACACCTGCGCCATATTTCTTATGCTTATGATATGGTGTATCTTCAAGTCCATTCGCATATCTTTCATTTTTCTTTCTTATATGTTTTCTTTCAGAATAACATATTAAATATATAATGAAGAATATACCTTCAAGTAATAAATAAACATAATATAGTACTAAAGCAAGAATTACATGGTAGCTTACATTAACAAGTGTTAACAGATAAGCCCCATTATCCCTTAGTATTAATTCTAGTCCATCAACAAAATTCATTTGGCTTGGAATATATTGTACTAATACTTCTCTCATTGTTGTACAAGCAGGACTTACTCCAAGGGCATTTTCTAAGCCATCTTCACCCATAAATTTGTTTACTACATCCAATATAAACTTATCAAAGGATTTATTATTGACAAGCACGTAGAATATAATTACACAAATTGTAAAGGCGACAAATGAATGAATCATAAATATTACTTGTCTTCTTGCTCCAGAGAAATATCCTATAATAACTCTAATTAACACTATTAAAGCAAATAGAATAGTTGGTCCAAAAGCGATACCATATTTAATTAAACTATCATACATAGAATATTCCTCCTTTCAAGAAGATTTTTTTTATTTTAATCAAAAATTGTGTAATTTTGTAAGAAGTAAGTATAAGTTGTGCTTGAAACATTACTATATTCTCTAGCAATATCAGTTAGTTCTATTCCCAAATACATTAAAGTAACATAATTTAATGCTTTATCAAAGAATCCACGCTTGCTAAATGCATCTAAATTTCCATTCTTTCCCAAGAATGCTCTATTGATGCTTGAATTAGTAAATGCTTCATTGAATATGTAGTTGTAACTATTAACAGCTAAACTATTAATACTCATATTATTAAAGAAATTATCAGATAAATCAAAATTACCAGAAATAACTACATCATTTAGTGAAGTTATTCCATTAAATAATTCATTAAACTTACAACTAAAATCACCTTTAAACTTTATATTTTGTAGATTTGTTGCATACATAAATACTTTGTTTCCTAACCCTTTAACAACTCCATCTACTGCGAATGTATTTAGATTTGTTAAATTATTAAAGAATGCTTGGTTAACATCTAGATTTCCGTATACATATAGAGCAAATGTTGTAACTGCTGATCTATTAAAATCATTATAATTTCTAGATGTAGATGCATTTGGCCCAACAAATGGAGTATAAATTGTATTAACATTACAATTGTTTCCAATTACTGGTAATTCCATACTTGTAATACTATTAGGTAATATTAGTGTTGTTAAAGTAATATTATTATTAATTAATCTAGATCCTACTGTTTGTAGGCCATTAGGTAATTCAATATAATACAAATTAGGACAATTAACAAATGCATTATTACCTATTTTCTTTAAACTGCTTGGTAATATTATTTCTTGGATGTTTTCACAACTATCAATAAAGTTATTTCCGATCGAATTAATATTTGAATTAAATTTAATATTACTTACTCCACAATTACTAATGAAATTACTTCCAATATTTATAACATTTTCAGGAATATAAATATTATATAGATTTAGGCAATTTCTAATACTTGCATTTAAATC
>JAILKD010000028.1 GCA_024694145.1 bacterium
AAATCACCTATTAAAAAGTGATCTAATCTATCAATCATAGATGAATACTTTAATAAATATTTATCATTTAATTTAATTAGATTAGGACATTCACCAAATTCTTTTAAATCAATTAATATACTTTTAAATTTAAAATTAAAAGGACTATCTCCCTCATATAATATTATTCCTTTTTCAGAACCAAGTAACATATATAATTTATAATTATATTTAAATACAAATGGATCTCTTGCTTCAAATGTGGTATCTATAATAGGATTATTCTCATATTTAGTTAAACTAAACCCATCTTTTGAATAAGCAACACTTTGTGTTTGCTTACCATCTTTTACAGATGTGTAATAAATATATAAAACATCATTAATAACTATAGAATTACCTGAAAAGCAGCCATCTTTATCATATTCTAAATCATTTTTTAAAGCTATTTGTTCTTCTTTATAATTAATAAAATTAATTGTAGTAGCATGGCCCCAGCAAATATTACCCCAAGCATTACCACAAGGATTATATTGATAATAAATATGAAACAATCCATTAAAATAACATAATCCATTAGGATCATTTATCCAGTTTTTCTTTGGATGATAATGATATTTATAATCCATATAATCACTTCCTTATCAAAATTATAGCATAAGAAAAAGCCTTTGTTAAGGCTTTATCTATTATAAAGTTATTGTTTTTTGTACTAATTCATTGGCTCTATTAACTGTAATAGTAAATGAATCCCCTACTTTATATTTATAAAACTCTTTAGAGAATGTAGTTTGATTAGTTACTTCTATATCATTAATTTTTACAACAATATCGCCAATCTTTAATCCTGCTTTATCACTTGCTGAATTGCTGACTACTTCTCTAATCATCATACCGCTAGTTAAACCTGTTGGGATATATACATTAAATGCATGAAGATTATTATAATTTGCTTCATAATCATTTTTCTTACTACCATAAGATTCATTAAACTTAGCTGTTGCAAATTCTATAGAATATCCTTTTGAAACATAATAGCTTATAAAATCATTTTTAAGTTCGTTCCAAAAAGCATCAAATGTTTCATAATTATATGCTAATATATCAGATACATCTGTTACAGTCATACCAAGTAATGGATTAATAACTGCATCATTCTTACCTTCAATTTCATCTATTGCTTCTAAAACTAAATCACTTCTTATTGCTAAACACATACCATCAATATCAACATTTGTTGTGTTATTAGATAATTTAGATACATTTATGCCTATTATTTCACCATTTAAATTAACAAGAGGTCCTCCACTATTACCTGAATTTATATCAGCTGTGTGTTGAACATATTCATTTCTAATTCCTGAAACATTACCTTTCGTAAATGTGTTTAAATATTGAATATATAAAGGTGTACCCATAGCAAAACAATAATCACCTTGTTTAACATTATCAAAACTTGCAAAAGGAACAACATTATATTCAACATAAGATATAAATGTTAATACACCTATATCATGGTTTACGCTAACACCAAGTACATTTGCACTTGTTGTAGCTCCTTCTGATGAATATACTTTGAATTTTTCACCATCTTCTATAACATGCCTGTTAGTTACAAGATAATATGTATAAGTATTGTTCTCATTTACAACCTTTTTATAAATTACACCTGAACCAAGTGATGAAGCATTTTCGCTTTCGCTACTATTATAATTTAATACTACAAATGTAGCTCTATTTAAGTATTCAGCAATACTATTCATTTGATTTTCAAAATCAGATTCAAGTATTTCAATTTTTTCTGTTTCTTTTGTTTCTTTTGTTGTAGTATTTTTACTACATGCAGCTAAAGAAAAGAAAGAAAATATGCAAATAATACCTATTAATATCTTTTTCATAATAACCTACCTCCAAATAGCTCGTTAGCATTTTTAGTTGTAGTTTCTTCAACTTCTTTAACATCTATTTTCTTAATACTTGCAATTTCATTTGCAATTAATGGAATATAATATGGAGCGTTTCTTTTACCTCTATAGGGTGTTGGAGTTAAATAAGGGCAATCTGTTTCTAAAACGAAATTAGATAAATCTAATTCTTTTACAACCTCTTTAACGTTTTTTGCGTTTTTAAAAGTAACTACTCCACCAATACCTATCTTTAAGCCTAATTTGATGAATTCTCTTGCCATTTCTAAGCTCCCGCTATATCCATGCATTACACCATTAATTGGCTTGCCTACGCTTTTTAATACTTCTAAAGTATCACCAATTGCATCTCTAGAATGTATAATTAGAGGCTTATTATATTTTAGTGATAATTCAATTTGTTTTAAGAAAACTTCTTTTTGTAAATCCTTTTTTGAATCATCCCAGTAATAATCTAAGCCACATTCACCAATACCAACAACTTCATCTAGTTTTATTAATTCTTCTAAATAATTAAAAAAATTATCACTATAATCATCTAGGTTTGTTGGATGAAGTCCAACTGTAGGATATAAATATGGATATTTTTTAGATAACTCTAAAGCTAGTCTATTAGTTTCTTTGTCAAAGCCTACAACTATTAACTTTTTTACATTACTTTCTATGCATTTATCTAGTACTTCACTTCTATCACTATCAAATGCACTATCAAAGATGTGTGAGTGTGTATCTATAAACATCTTTTACACCTCCATTCTACTAAATGAATGTGATAATCATGTGTTAAATTATTTCAATATATGTGATATTTATTATTTTTTTTAAATCGTTTGGATTCATCTCAACTTGATAACCTATTTTCCCTGCACTAAATGTTATTGTATCATATTTAAGTGCGGAATCATTCATAACTGTTCTAAATGGTTTTTTCATACCTATTGGAGAACATCCACCATGAATATAACCAGTTAAATCAAGTAAATCCTTAGATTTAATCATTTCAATTGATTTTTCATTTACAGCGCTAGCTGCTTTTTTTAAATTAAGCTCAGCATTAACAGGAACAACAAAAACATAATTACGCTTTAAAGCTCCAACAGTTACTAATGTTTTAAATACTTTATTAGGATCTAAATTAAGATAAGTTGCTACTTCCATACCACTAATAGCATCACTATCAGTATAATAATGTGGAGTATAAGCTATTTTCTTTTGATCTAATATACGCATTACATTTGTCTTTTCCATTATTTCCAAATACCAATAACAGTCTCACCATCTGGTACATCTTTAAGAATTGTTGCATTAGCAGCAATATTAACATTAGAACCAACAGTAACATTACCTAAGATTCTAGCACCTGTACCAATCATGACGTTATTCCCAACAGTTGGGTGCCTTTTAACATGATCAAATTTTCTACCACCAAGTGTTACACCATGATAAATTAAAACATCATCACCTATAATTGATGTTTCACCAATTACAACACCTGCACCATGGTCAATGAATAAACGTTTACCAATCTTTGCTCCTGGATGTATTTCTATATGAGTAAAGAATCTACCAATATGCATAATTATTTCTGCAAGTAATTTAAAATGTATTTTCCAGAAGAAATGAGCAACTCTATAATAAAATAGAATTTGTACTCCTGGATAAGTTAATATGATTTGTAAGTAGTGTCTTGCGGCTGGGTCTCTTTTCTTAACAGACTTAAAGTATTTATATCCAAAAATATAAATAAGTAAGTAAAATAAGAAAATTGAACCAAAGACAATTAATAATATAAAATACCATTTCATTATTCTATTACACTTAAATATTTTAGTCCACTATCAGGTGATATAGCTAAAATATTTCCCTTTCCTAAAGATTTAGCAGCAATAACTGCTGCGGCACTAGAAATGCCTAAAAATAGCCCTTTCTTAGCTAATTCCTTCATTTCTATAAAGCAATCATCCGACTTAACTGTGATGATTTTATCATAACATTTTGTATCAAGAACACTAGGAATAAAATTAGCACCGATACCTTGAATTTTATGAGCTCCAGCATACCCCTTTGATAGTAATGGAGATTCTTCTGGTTCTACTCCTACAATCTTAATGTTAGGATAATGTTCTTTTAATTTTTTTGCGAGTCCGGTAATGGTTCCACCACTACCGATACTACAGACTACATAATCTAGATTTTTAAAATCTTCTATAATTTCTTCTGCAGTAGTTTCATAATGAGCAAGCGCATTATCAGGGTTATCAAATTGACCCATAATATGATAATTCTTTTCTTTAACTAATTTATTAGCTAAATCTATTGCACCTTTCATACCTAACGCACCGTCAGTAAGTATTACTTCAGCGCCATATGCCTTAATAGCCTTTATACGCTCTACGCTCATAGAATCAGGCATAATGATTACAACCTTTAAACCTAAACTTGGTCCAAGACAAGCAAGCCCTATACCAGTATTACCACTAGTTGGTTCAACTATTGTATCACCACTTTTAATTTCACCACGTTCAAGTGCTTTTATTAACATATATTTAGCTGCTCTATCTTTAATAGATCCGCCTGGATTATAGCCTTCTAGTTTAATATAGATATTATCATATTTAACTACTGGAGTATGTCCAACTAAATCTAAGACATTCTCATAAATCATAAGAATCACTCCTCACATACAATAAATATTATATCATATAATGATAGTATTTAAAAAGAAAATAATAATGAAAGCATTTTTGAAAAATTCATTAATAATCTTGTATTTAACTATATATATGTTATAATACGATTGTTAAGAAGGTGATAATATGTTTTTTAGGATAACATATTTAAAACTATATAATAATATAGAGGTATCTAGATAAAAAGATACCTCTTATTTTTTTGATAAAAATAGAAAGGAAGGTATAATTTATGGAAGAAAAAAAGTATGAATTGATAAAATTTAGTGATGGAGAATTTAGCTTAGATGTGAACGTTAGCCCTAGTGAAGAAACAGTTTGGCTAAATAGAGACCAATTAGCTCTTTTATTTGATAGAGATGTAAAAACCATCAGTAAACATATTAGCAATTCTCTAAAAGAAGAATGTATTAATTCAACAGTCGCAAAATTTGCGACAGTTCAAAAAGAAGGAAATAGAGAAGTCACAAGAGAAATTGAATATTTTGATTTAGATGTAATAACTTCCATTGGCTATCGGGTAAAATCAAAACGTGGTATTCAATTTAGGCAGTGGGCTAATAAAGTATTAAAACAATATTTAAAAAAAGGATTCTTAATTAATGAAGATAGATGCCTTGTGTGTAACTCTAGTGTTCTAGAATTATCAAATGAAGTTAGACAATTAAAAAATAGAATGCAAAATGTAGAAGAAACTGTATACCAAGAAAATGAAAAACTATTATATGAAGGTGAAATACTTGATGCTTATACATTTATTAGAAAATTATTTTTCTTATCTAAAAAAGAAATAACTATTATTGATTATTATGCTGATAAGTTTTTATTATCTATGCTAACTGATATAAAAGTCAATATCACAATTATCACTTCTTCTAATTCATATTTAAATAATATAGGCTTACAAGAAAACATAACTATTATTAAAAATGATTTAATTCATGATAGATTTATTATTATTGATGATGAAGTCTATATTATTGGTACATCATTTAATGAAATAGGAAAGAAGAGATTTGTGATTATTAAGTCTAACTATTTAACTAAAGATAAATTATTAAAATAAAAAAAAGAGACTCATAAGAGCCTCTTAATTTTAGTTAAAATTATTCAATAACTGTTGTAACTGAACCAGCACCTACTGTTCTACCACCTTCACGGATAGAGAACTTAGTTCCTTGTTCAATTGCAATTGGGTGAATTAATTCAACGATCATTTCTACGTTATCACCTGGCATAACCATTTCAACGCCTTCTGGTAACATGATAACACCTGTTACGTCAGTAGTACGGAAATAGAATTGAGGACGATAGTTAGAGAAGAATGGAGTATGACGTCCACCTTCATCTTTGCTTA
>JAILKD010000042.1 GCA_024694145.1 bacterium
ATACAACACACATCGAGTGTGTGGTAGAACTACGTATTAAGAAACAATAATTATGGCTTAGTTACGCTATTATTTCAAATAATAAAAAACGGTCAAACACACAAAAATTTATTCAAAATCTTACTAAAAGTTAATTGAAGGCAAATTTCTAAGATGAACTGTTGAGTGTAGACACGTAGCAACATGTCCACAAAAATGGATGTATTGCACGAGGTAGGATTATTAAAATTTGCCTTATAGACATGTATACATGTTACTATTAAAACATACGAAAATAATTAAAAAAATACAGTTTTTGACTGTATTTTTTTGATAAATAAAATTGTTATTCTTTTGCTTAATCAATTTTTTTGAATTCTTTTGTTATATATTCGTTTTTAAAGCCAAGATATTCAGTAGTTTTGGAATAGTATCTATCAATTAAAAGAGTTTTTGTAAGTTTAAAAGGTTCGTTATAAATTACAAATAAGAACGAATCATCACTTTCATATTTACCAATAATTTTATAATCCTTAAAGCAATCTTTTACTATTAGCTCGCCTTCAAGCAAAGTGATTTTTCTACAATATATTTCTTTATGAGATAATATGAATTCTTCGTTTTTAGCAAATGATAATACTTTTATTTCGCTAGTTGATTTATAAATCATTAATACAACTGGCTGCATCCATATTTCATAACCATCTTTATCAATGTTATTTAAAACAAAAATCCATTCATTATTATTTTCAAATATATTAAATATAATAGCATTTTTTGCTAATTTGTGACTCATTATTGTTTTCTTTGCTTCATCTAACGTAATCATATTTTATTGTCCTCTTTTCTTTGTGTATTTTTTTGCTTCTCTACTTTTTATTTTTAAATCGTCAATTTGCGCGTATTCAAATCTAGTAATTTGAGATTGTTTATAAAAATCTTTTGATAATTCTAATCCTCTTTGAGGATCGTAAAAATGTGGCTCATGATTATCTATTACTAGCATTAGAGCGTGCCAGTTGTGCTCGTATTTTATGGTAAAAATCAAACGTGCATTCTCATATCGTCCTGAAAGAAAATCAATCTTATTCTTAATTTTATTGTTGTATGAATCATTTACACAACTATCGCGAATTAATGTATCAAAAACTTTAAATAGTTTTCTAAAGTCAGAATCATATGGATCATCAACCCAGCCCTTAGCTTCAACATCTAGATTCCTATATCTCATTTCTAGGGCTAAAACACAATTTAGGCAGTTTCTTTCATATTCACCATCTTTTGATTCATCGTAATTTGGATTGCATAATTTTAAATCTTCATTGATTGTGTGTTTTCCTTTGATATATTTAGCACCATAATAATGATTATAATCGCAATCAGTTGATCTATTTAGAGCAGTAAGGCAATATTTAAGTTCATTTAGTGGATATTTTTCATAAAAGTTATGTATATATTTTTTTAGATCATCTAGATTTGTACAGTTTCTTAAATAATAATCTCTTCCAAATATTTGGTATTTACTAAAGATAAATAAATTATCAAGAAACGATTCTATATTAGGAATATTGCCATCTTCTAATATTTCTATTATATTATCAATTATATCACTATTTTGTATGGAAATATGTGGAATCATGTTTAATTTATCTACTTTGTAAATAATTTTGTCTGTTTTTGTTTTGCTTAGATAATCGTTTCCGCTAAAAGAAGAATATGTGTATTCTCCTGAATGTTCTCCATTTCCTTTTGCTATATAGTTTTGTTCGTTGCCTCCGTTGTTTTTCTTTGCTGGCATGGATTATCGCCTCCTTACACCTTGATTCTAACACTAATTTTGAATATTCATAGATGAAGAATTATGCCGGCAAAATATTGCCGTTTTTTACAAGAAGTGGTATACTGAAAACAGGAGGTGATAACATGAAATATTCCAAAGATATAGAAACAATAACAAAAACTATTGGCGAAAAATTAGAAGCAATAAAAAAAGAAAAGAAGTACACATATAAATATATTGTGGGAGAAACAGGTATTAGTGAAAGAACGCTAAGAAAAATATTTAAAGGGTATACAAAGTTGACATTAGATCAATTATGCGTTTTATCACGCTTTTTTAAAGTTACTCCATCTGATTTGCTAAAAGCAGGGGCACTGAAATTTAATGAAAATCTTATTAAAATAGAGAATAATTTAGGATCAGTTCTTGCCTATTCATTATATTTTCTTGTTGCACACGGATTTATTAGTGATTTTAGCGTTTGCCGTAATGAATCATCTTTGTTAGAAAAATATTATTATATTTTGGATAATCCAATTAATGTTTATCCATATATGAATAATTTGATTGAATTTATGAATAATTCAAATAAATATGGCATAAATCCTGAAGTAGATGCTTATATAATGTATCAAAATGAAATATTTAAAAAATATGTTGATGAGTTTAACAATGGGTTTGAAAAAATTATTCAAGAAAACAAAAAATCATAAAAAAATAGTGAGAAAAGACTTTCTAAGCTGAAAAGGTTATAAAATATGTTAAAAAATAGCTTGTGGTAAAATTTTTCATTTGCATACATAACATAATAGAGTAACATTACTAGTTTACATGTACTATGTGTATATTACACGCTATCTGGCACTTCGTATGGTGTAAAAAGAGTCTTATAATAAGGATTTTCTGTATTTACACAAAAGATTCAATACATGTTGTATTATCAGTAGATGAACAATCATATACTAGAGTAGATGATGCATATAAAGCAATTGAAGCTATTGATAAAGTTAAATATAATAGTTCATCAAGAATAGCTATAGAAGATGCTAGAAAATGCTATAATAAGCTAAGTGATGATGAAAGACTATTAATTAAAGATGAAGAAGAAAAATTAATTAAGTCTGAAAAGAAATATGAAAAAGCTGAACATAATCATAATGTTGGTATGGCATGGGTAACAGCTATTTGCATTATATTTGGAGTGGTTATAGTTGCTACAGGATTATGGCTATTAATTATCTTTATCTTAAAGAGAAGAAAAGATAACGATAAAAAAGAAGAAAAAAATAAAAAGAGTAAAAAATAAATAAATTTTTAGGCCAGTTTTAAAAACTGGTCTTTTTTGTGGCAAATTTGTTGCAGTCAATATGCTATTATATAAATATACAAATAAAAAAAAGGGTGCTTATTTATGAGTAGAACATCAAGAAAAATAGTATATACAGCAATGATTGCATTAATGATTACGGCACTAATAGTTATGGCAACAGTCTTCCATGGCTTATAATAAAACAAGAAAACAGGAGAAATCCTGTTTTTTTGTTGCTAATATAATAAATTAATTATATAATATAAATATATAAGATATTATATACTTTATTTCTTTTTTTTTAAATAAATATAATATGTTATCTATAAAGGAGTGATTATATGTTTGAATCGCCTGAAAGCATTATGCTGAATATGGCTAAAAGAATTAGGAGTATTAGAAGAAGTAAAAAAATAAGTCAAATTGATCTTGCACAAACTAGTAAGGTTAGTTATGGATCAATAAAAAGATTTGAATTAACTGGCGAAATTTCACTAAATTCTTTAATAAAAATTTGCATAGCTCTAAATTTAGCAGATGAATTAAATAGATTATTTAGATAGGAGAAATTATGATTAATTACAGATTAGCAACAATAAATGATATTGATACTTTAATTAATATGCGTTTAGCACAACTTAAAGAAGAGGGCGCTGAAGAGTCTTGTGATTTAAAACCATATTTAAAAAAATATTATTTAGAAAACTTAAATAATGGAACTTTTATTTCATATTTAGCAATTGATAATAACGAGGTTATTGCTACAAGTGGTATGTCTTTTGCATCTAAACCTCCATATTATACATGTAAAAGTGGTAAAATAGGTTTATTATCTAGCATGTATACATTACCTAATTACAGAAGAAAAGGGATTGCTAAAAACTTATTAAATATGGTTATTGGAGAAACTAAGAATAAGGAATGTGGAGTTATTCATGTAACTGCATCTGTTAAAGGCGTTTTGTTATATGAATCATATGGATTTAAACATAATGAAAGATTTTTACAATATAAGATAGAAGAATAATAATTCATTATGGTATAATGAATGTAGGTGATACATATGGAAATAACTATAATTTATGATAATGTAAAAGAAACTAAGGAAATTGATACTGTAGATCATTTAAAAGATGAACTATTAGAATTTGCTGGCTTTTTTATACCAGAAGATGATTCTAATGCAGTAGAACTATTAAATCAAGGCTTTTATGATGATTTAATAGAGGAACTTGAAGAATATTTTGTAAAAAGCTTTTTCCTAATCGCAAAAGAATTCTTCTTAGAAATAAAAAAAATATATTCCATGAGTACCATGGATGAAATAACTGGCGAATTTGATACATTAAATGATATATTTAAAGAAGCAGGTTTTAATGTGGAATATAGTGTTGAATAAAATATTTACTATAAGGGTGTGATAGAAATGTCTAAAGTTAAAAAACTTACATCTAGTCTGTCGTTTAATATTATTAGCGCAATAGTTTTATTACTATTAATTTTTAGTTTGACTGTTAGTTCAATTGGATATGCTAGCTTTACTGATACTTTAAAAAGAGAATATAAAGTTACTACATATCATATGACTACTGCGGCTAAATCATTAATTGATGAGGCTGTTATAGATGATTATCTAGATGGAAATAATATGGATGACTATAGAACAAGACATGATTATTTAAAAAATTATTGTAATTACATGGATGTTACTTTAATTCATATGTTTAAAATGGATGATGATTATCTAACAGGCACTAATGTTTTCAATGTTGTTAATAATAAAGATTTAATAGAAAATGGTGGAACATATGATGAATGGGATTTAGGCTTTAGATATGGTGAAAGATACACTAAGAATTATCAAGAATATTATAGAAAGATTTATAATAAAGAAGTAGAATATGCTGTAGCTTATAGAACAAGTAACTTAAGAGGTAAAGATCCACATATTACAGTAATGATTCCTGTAAAGGACAGTAGTGATAATGTAATTGCTATATTAAGTATTCAAAGACCAATGAGTGAATTATTAAGTGGTAGAAGACCATATATGATTACTCTAGCAATTGCAACTATACTAACATTATTATTTGTTTGTACATTAGCTGGTATTTATATTAGATTACAATTTGTTAAACCAATCAATAATATTATGGAAGAGACTAGAAAGTTCTCTAAAGATAATACAAAAGGTGAATTGTTATCAACGAAGAAGAGTAGAATAATGGAAATTAGAGAATTATCAGAAGCCGTTAATAAAATGGAAGATGACATGATTAAATATATTGAAAGCTTAACAAAAGCAACTACCGAACAAAAACGTATTGGTGTTGAATTAAACATTGCTAAGACAATTCA
The DNA here is from genome assembly GCA_024694145.1 of bacterium. Taxonomy (GTDB): domain Bacteria; phylum Bacillota_I; class Bacilli_A; order Acholeplasmatales; family JAEDCM01; genus RGIG10196. The sequence goes on from JAILKD010000042.1 coordinate 5,427, forward strand.
AGAAGGATCTGTTCCAAATGTATTCCCGGCTTTCCCAGATAGGACTGATTTCGATTTATTTGCAACAATGCATCCAGCAAAAGAAGTTGGTGGAGATTTCTATAACTTCTTATTAGTTGATGATAGCCATTTAGCTGTTGTTATGGCTGATGTTAGTGGTAAGGGTGTACCAGCAGCACTATTTATGATGGTTTCAAACATTTTGATTATGGAACGTCTTCGTTCATTTGATAGTCCTGCTAATGCATTATCATATGTAAATAAACGAATTTGTGCTAGAAACACACTTAATATGTTTGTTACAGTTTGGCTTGGTATAATTGACTTAGAAACTGGTAATGTTATTGCATGTAATGCAGGGCATGATAATCCTGTTGTATGTAGAAAAAATGGTAGAATAGAAGTTATAAATGATGTTCATGGTGTAATAGTTGGAGCTATGGATGATTCAGAATATACTAATTATGAATTTAACCTTGAAAAAGGGGATAAATTATTCTTATACACTGATGGTGTTGTAGAAGCAACTAATGCTAATAATGAATTGTTTACAGAAGCTAGAATGCGTGAGGCATTAGGCAAACTTAGAAGTAAGAGTCCATCAGATATTCTTAAGGGTATGAAACATAGTATTGATTCATTTGTTGGAGATGCTCCACAATTTGATGATATTACAATGATGTTATTTGAATATAAAGATAAAGACTAATAAAACGGCTAATTTTAGCCGTTTTGTATTATAAGGAGGATATATGAAAATTAATATTATAATAGGCGATATTACAGAAAGTGATTGTGATGCTATAGTTAATGCTGCAAACAAAGAGCTTAGAGGTGGTTCAGGTGTATGTGGTGCTATATTTAAAAAAGCAGGTTGGGATATTTTACAAAAAGAGTGTTATGAAAAAGGACCAATTAAAACAGGTGAAGCTATAGAAACTAAAGGATATAATATAAAAGCTAAATACATTATTCATACTGCTGGTCCAATATATTTTAACTATAGTAAAGAAGAAAGTAAAAGACTTTTAAGTAATTCTTATTTAAATAGTATGAAGCTTGCTGATAAACTTGGATTAAAGAGCATAGCTTTTCCGTCAATTTCTACAGGAGTATATGGATATCCTATAGAAGAAGCTTCTAAAATAGCTTTAGAAACTATTTATAACTATAAACCAGAAACTTTAGAGCTTGTTGAAATAGTATGCTTTGATAAAAATACATTTAATGAATATAATAAAAATGCACGTTAGAGTGCATTTTTTATCTATAATATTTCTCTTTTAAAGTATCCTCTAGTTTCTTTATTACTATCAAAGTATTTTTTACTAGAATCTATATTACTAAGTTTTTCTTTATAGTTATTAATTACTTTTTCTACT
>JAILKD010000071.1 GCA_024694145.1 bacterium
GGATGCTCAAAAATTAATATAATAAATAATAGTAATTATTATAATATTGTTGATGGTGTTATCTATGACAAAGACTTTTCATCGGTTATAGGTTGTTTAAATTCTATAGATACAGATAAATTAGTTTTAAAAGATGTTAAAAGAATATGTAGAAATTCATTTTGGAATTGCAAAGGAATTAGAAAGATAGTTTTACCTAAATCTTTAGAAACAATAGGTTATAATCCATTTGTAAGTTGTTCAAATATTGAATTTGAATCATATAGTGATAATTATGTAGTTTATAATAATGCTTTATTCACAAAAGATAAATCAAAATTAGTATGCTATCCTGCAAAATACGCAATAGGTGATATTCATCTACCTGATGAAACTATTACTCTTGAGCGTGGTGCATTTTCAGGATGTGATAAAATGACTAATATTAATCTACATAATGTATCAATTATATCTAAAACATGCTTTACTAATTGTAACTCTTTAACTAATTTATATTGCTCAGATTTAGTTACTTATATAGGTGAATGGGCGTTTGCTCATTGTGCTAATATGAAGAAAATAAGTGTGTATAATGATTGCTTTATAGATAATAATGCAACACTAAATACAAACGTAAAAATCGCTAAAAGAAGCGAATTATCAAATTATGTAATTGAATCAGATAATTTATATACCTTAAAATCAATGACAAAATCATATAAAAATAAGATTAAATCTATTTTAATAGATCCACCATATAATTCAAATATTGATTATATAGGCTACAAGGATGAATATAATAGCTATGAAAAGTTTATGTTAGATAGAATTAATCTAGCTAATGAGCTACTAACAAATGATGGTTTTTTAGTTATTAATATTGATGAAGGTGAAGTAAAACATCTAACAGAATTATGTGAATCAATATTCTATAAAGTAAAAGTATGTAAATGGGAAAAACTACATCCATATTTTGACAAGAATAGAAATGTTAGTCCTAATAAGAAAAAGGTTAAATACGAATATATAATTATCTGCTTTAAATCGAAACTATCAAAACTTAATAACTTGATGCAACCATACTTAGAAAATGAAGAATTAAAAGAAAAAGAATCAAAGGTTCCTAATATTTTTAGATGCTTTGGAACTAATTCATCAGCTAAAGATGAAATAAATGAAATATTTGGAGATAGATTATATTTTCAAACGCCAAAACCATTAAAACTAATGAAAGAACTTATTAGAGCAACTTCAAACAAAGATTCTATAATTTTAGATTTCTTTGCTGGATCAGGAACTGTAGGACATGCTACAGTTGATTTAAATAAGGAAGATAATGGCAATAGAAAATATATTCTAATATCTAACAATGAATCTGATATTTGTAGGAATGTGACATTAAAAAGAATGCAAATGTTTGATAAACATGTTATATATGTTGATTAGAAATAGTGCAATTGCTGTACTATTTCTTTCTTTTGTAAGATTGTAAAATGGAAGTAGAAAAGGAGGAATAGTATGGAAAGATTAATTGCTGAAATTGAAAAAGTTAAGAAAGATACTGATGAAATATTAGATAGAAAATGCATTGGACTATATAATTGTAATGTTATTTTCTTAGATAGCAAAGAAGAGCTATGTTTATCAAATTACTTTGATAGCAAAAAATCTTGTTTTGATTATTATTTTGCAGGTTGCTATATCAAACCAGGAGAAATCACTACAATTAGAGAAATTCATATTAATGCTTTAGAATGTGCTATAAAAAGTAGGTTACTAGAACATTCTCATAATTTGCATGGACTTGAACCTAAAGAATTAATTCTTTTAAAAAAATATATTCCAGATGTATATGAATACATTAATAATAAGTAGTACTTTGCGTTATATTATATAATGATTATAGAAAGGGTGATTGTATGGATTATTTATTCTTTGATATTGAAAGTGCACATGGTAATTTTAGTATAGGCGCAATGTGTAGCTTTGGCTATGTATTGTGTAATGAAAAATTCGATATAATTGATGAAGATGATATTCTTATCAATCCAGAACTTAAAAAATGGGATTGGTATGTTGTGAAAAATATATTACCCTATAGTAAGGATGTATATAATAGTATGTCTAGCTTTCCTAATTCTTATGAAAGAATTAAAGCATTATTAACTAGGCCAAATACAATGATCTTAAATCATGGAATTGAAAATGATGTTCTAATAACAACTTCAACAATAAGAAGATATAAATTAGAACAATTCTCATTTAGATTCTATGATACAGCTTTGTTCTACAAAAAGTACACAAACACAAAAAACACATTAAGTCTTGATAAAGTATCAGAAGAAGTGTGCTATGAAGAGCCAAGAACAACACATCCTAGCTTAGAAGATGCTAAAAGAGTTTATAGAATAATGATGACTATTGCAATTAGTAAAGAAAAAACAATTAAAGAATTATTTGATGAGTATCCTTATTGTGATGGTGAAGCTGTTGAAGGAAAAGCAATCTTTAATAGATCGAAACCAATAGTTGATTTTAAAACAAATAAATACAATCGATCATATAAAGATTTTTATAGAACATTTGTTATAAGACATGCTATAAATAATGAAAGCAATTCTAGATTTAATGGGAAAACATACTCTATTGACACTAATTATCTAGAAAACAACTTTGTTGAATCAATGTATATAGTTGAAATAATGTCATCTTTCGGTGCTAAATATCAATTTAAAGCATCTGAAAGTGATATATTCATTGAAAAGCCTATTAAAAAATGGGATGGAAGCCTTGCTCATTCTATAATGGCAGGATATGTTCAAAAAGCAATTGATGATGGTAAAAAAATAGAAGTAATAAATATAAATGATTTTCTTAAAGAAATTGACTTCAAAAAAGAGGATGTAAATGCCTTTATAGACATGTTAGAAAAAAGCAAACCAAACTGTATTTTTATAAGATGATTAGCCAAGGAAGAATCCTTGGTTTTTCTTTAATCATTTATATATATGCGTATGTGTGCGCGTGCGACCAACGGCCCTAAAAACCGTTGGTTTTACACTTTTTGAGTATTTGTTGAGTCAAAAAAAGAATCGACTTTAAGCCGTTTTTGAGTCCAAAAAATAGTCAAAGAAAATATTAGAAGATATTAAAAGAAACAAAAGATTTCCGTTTTTTTGAAAGATAAAATAAAAAATAATGGCTTAACTAAAAGATATTTAGAGAAAAACATATCCTTCGGAATCAGCTTCTAAGCCGTCGGTCGCACGTTCGAATCGTGTCCGGAACGCCATGTTTTTATTTTGCCAAAAATACTTAAATAATTATTATAAATGATATCAGATTAATTGGAGAATTTCTCCAATTTTTTTTATTATTTAATCATTAATAAATATATTAAATTTATGAAAACGATTTATTATTATTTTATATTATTAAAATAATTGACAAAAAAAGAAGAAAGTGTGATAAGACATTTGCTTTCATTTCGCAATTTATAATATTTTTAACTTTTGCGAAATATAATAGTTCGGAAAAAATAGATATTGATTCTTGACCATTACCAGTGCTGAAAATATGCTGTTAACGACAATAATTTTTAAAAAAACAAAAAAAATGTCGTTAACTATATATTTTCGTGATATAATATAGTTGTAAAGGAGAATGCATATGGAAAAACTTTATTCTAGAGAATTATATTTGAAGAAAATTAGACCTTTTTATTATGAAAATGAGATTATAAAAGTTTTAACAGGCGTAAGAAGATGCGGTAAATCATCTATTATGAAACTAATTATCTTAGAACTAAAAAAATCAGGTGTTGATGATAGTAAAATATTTTATTTCAATTTAGATAAAAGACCATATAGAAATATTAAAACTGCAGATCAGTTAGATGAACTAATTGCTAATAATATTGATAAAGTTAGTGGAGATAAGTATTTGTTTATTGATGAAATACAAAACGTAACTGCTTTTGAAGAAGTGATAAATTCTTTTAGAGAAGATGATAATTGCTCAATATTTATTACTGGTTCAAACTCATATTTGCTTTCTGGTGAATTAGCAACAAAACTAACTGGACGTTATTTAGAATTTAATATTAGTACGTTGTCTTTTTATGAATATATTGAAATGAAAAAATTCTTTAAAAAACAAATTGATTCGGATTTAGAAAAAGAATTCAATAATTATATATTAGAAGGAGGCTTTCCTTTGGCAGTTAAATATGATTCAATAGTTGAAAAGAGAACATATGTAAAAGGTATTATTAAGGAAATATATGAAAAAGATATAAAGAAAAACAATAAAATTAGAAACAAACATTTATTTGAACAAGTTCAAACCTATATTATAAATAATTTTGGGGCAACTACATCTGTTAATTCTCTTTGTGATTATTTTGAAAAAGTTAATGGAATTAGACCAACTAATCATACAATATACAATTATTTAGAAATACTTGAAAAAGTAAAAATACTATCAAAATGTAAAAGATTTGATTTAAAAAGTAAGAAATCAATAAATGGTGAAGAAAAATACTATCTTACTGATTTAAGCTTTTATTTCTCCCAACAAACAGATAATAGAATTAACTATGGGCCAGTGTTAGAAAATATCATTTACAATTATTCTTTATTAAGTGGTTATAGTGCATCGATTGGTAGAATAGGTAATCTTGAAATTGATTTTATTTTAAGAAATGAATTAACTAATGACTATTCTTACGTACAAGTAGCTAGGACAATTGATAATGGAATATATGATGAAAAAGGAATTCCAATTACCGAGGAAAGAGAATACGCTCCACTTGAAAAGATAAAAGATGGTTATCCAAAATATCTACTTACAATGGATAAATTATTCCAAAGAAGAAGTGGAGTTAAACATATAAATATTATTGATTTTATTATAAAAAACATGGAATTTTAAGACGATTTGTTGACTTTTGAAACTAAGGCGAGAAAACCTTAGTTTTTTTTATTTAATTATTTATTTATATATAACAAAAAAACAGAGCAACAGACCAAAAAACCGTTGGTTTCACAAATTTTAATTGATTTTGAGTCCAAATTTTTTGGACTTTTAGTCAAAAACGAGTCCAAAAAAAGTCAAAGAAAATATTAGAAGTTATTAAAAGAAATAAAAGATTTCCGTTTTTTTGAAAGATAAAATAAAAAATAATGGCTTAACTAAAAGATATTTAGAGAAAAACATATCCTTTGGAATCAGCTTCTAAGCCGTTGGTCGCACGTTCGAATCGTGTCCGGAACGCCATGTTTTTTTATTTTTAATAATAATAAAATAAAAAGGACTTTATCTATTTTTCATAGAAGAAGTCCTTTTTGATTATATATAGGTTAATATTTTTTTGGATTTAAATGATATGAATTATCATAATCCATATTTACTACATAATCAACTGTAAAATCATTTAGATTAAATATAACAGACCATATTGTATGTGATCCTTTTCCATCTTGCTTAACGGATTCTAACATTTTAAATGATTCATCAATTGAATTAGTGCTTTTTTCTTTTAGAGAATTATCTAATATATCAAATCTACCACATTGACCTGAATAATCTCCATCTAGATTTGGATTAGATAATCTAAAGTTTGTACATACAGGATATTTAACAACATACATTTTGTTTTTATACCATTCAACTATTGCATAGCTTCCGCTAGCATCAGACAAGAATATATGTTGTGTTTCACCATGAGCAGAATGTATATCGTATTTTTCTAATAAACTAATTGCTTCATCAACATTAGCTGCTTTATCAAGTAATAATCTTACTGCCATTGTAACTATTAAATCAGGTTTATCTGAATACATATGTGTTTCACCAATATTATCCATATCTAAAAGAGAAGCAGATAATCCTTTTTCATTCATTCCATCAACCGCAAGATAAGGTGCTGCTAATAGTAAAATCCTTCCTTTTAGGCTTGTTGCTTCAATATCATATCCATCAACACCAATAGTATCTGCTAATACTGTTGAAACTGATGAATATCCTTTTTTTGGATTGGTATAAACAGAAAGTGTATTTGAACCTGGAAGGTCAAAATTTCGCCCAACAATGTGATTTCCATCAGGAGTTGTAGTAGTAAATGCACTACAAGCATATCTTGATGTATTTATATCTATTTGATAACCAAAGAACATTTCATCACATATAAATTTAAATAATTCATCAGTGCTTTTAATATTAGCTTTTAAAGCTTTATCTAAATGATAGTTCTTCTTGTAATTCATTGTATATAAATTGTCGCCTTTTTTCTTGATGCTCATCATAGAAGAAACTCTACCATATAAAATGATGCTTGAAATAATAAGTGTTAAAAATATTAATCCGAAAAAACTTAAAAGCGATATTTTTATTATTCTTCCTATTTTTTTCATATATCATTCCCCTAAATAATTGTTTCTATATGATATATTATAACATTATAATATGAATACTACAATGTGACTTATTTTATTAGATTAGTTATTAAATCTTTATCTAATTTTTCACCTATTATAATTAAAACATTTTGACCATCATTGATTAAACCAATTTCTTTTTCGTTTTTTGTAATATTAATTTTATACCATTTATTATTCTCAAAAATAAAACCTTTAATTCGCATAATTAAGCCATATTTAGCATCATTAAAAAGAATATAACTTAGTGCTTTTATTTTTTCTAAATCTATCTTTTCGTTTAAAAAATATATTGAATCATAATTTGTTTCTTTATTAATAGGTATTTTAATATATGAATAATTATGGTAACCACTATTAATTAATTCGCTAAAATTAATATCAGCATTATTTACTAAATCTGATTCACTAAATATTCTACTACATTTAAATTCTTTTAAAATATTATTTAAAACTGATAAATCTACTTTATTATTGCTTTCATTTTTTGTTACAATGATTTTTCCTGCATTTGCTGCTTCACTGGTTAAAATATACTTTGATTCATAACTTAAATTATTTGTATTAATATCATAAATAAAGAAGATGTTTGATATTTCATATAGTTTATTTAGAGGATCTTCACTTAATGCATCAAAGAATTCATCTGTATCATATATCCCTGATGGCTCAACAATTACTCTATCATAGCCCATTAAAGCCATTTGTATTAGTTTTGTCTTAAAACGTCTTAAGTGGCAATCATAATCACATGCACCACTAACCATTTCTTTACCACATGTTAAATCATCTAGAAGCATCATATCAACATTTACTGCACCAAAATCATTTTCTAGTATGCATAAATTATAATTATTATCTAGTAAATATTTTGCATATTTTTTTATAAAAGTTGTTTTACCGCTTCCTAAAAAGCCTGTAACTAAATCAATTTTAACCATATTATTCACCAATTTAATTATATCGTAAAAATATATTTTTTAACAACGAAAATGATAAATGAATCTGTTGCTTTTCTTATTGTATTTTTATCTTTTAAATAATTTATTAATTATGCTATAATGAAAGTGTATAGTTTCGTTATGGAGGATAAAATATGAGAAATATAAAGGCAATATGTGATTCATTTAAAATCACTACAGGAAAAGCTTGTGAAATTTTTGGAGTTACTCAAGAAGAACTACAAAGAATTTATAATGATGAAGATGATTTAGATAGTAAAGCTTTATATGAATTAATTAAAGTGACACAAGTATCAATTGATTATATCATGGAAGGCAAAGTAACTAATGCTAATGATAGACTTGTTGCTAATTATGTTACTGTTACAAATAAATCAATGCTTATTAAAAAGAGAATCGAAGAATTAATTTTTTATTTAGGTAGTGAAGGTATTGATTCATCAAACTATGAATTTGATATACTAAAACTTTTCAATAAAGATATAGATGAAGTAGATGGATTAATGCTTTTAAAACTAGATGATTATAAATTATATGATTTACTTAAGAAACGTTATTTAATGAAGAAATTTTCAATTAAAACTAATGATAGAGTAATTTATATTAGTGATTGGCATGAACTTATAAATTATTATTTAGTGACATTTTTATTTAATAAAACAGTTACTGATCAAAAGTTTATTGTTGAATTAACAATTCCAAACGATGAACTTCTTGAAGCTTATAGAAATGGCACACTTAAGTGGAATTCTAGAGCTATTATTCACCTAATTTCTATCGGTTCGGTCCTATATTATAGTGGTCAAGACGGTAAGAAAGTTGATGTTCTTCAAACAAAACTATTAAAAGATTATTGTTTAAATCATATAGATGAATAAAAAAATGTAAAAGAATAGCATAAAATGAACTGATAAAATGTTTGTAGACACAAAAAAGTCTACAGACATTTTTTTGTTATATAATATAATTACTTATTCCTGTGAAGAAATACGGAGGTGATATTATGGGAAGGCCAAAAGGTGGAACAAATAAGACTTGGAGTAAAGAAAAAAATATAATGTGATTCTACCAGTTATTAATCTTGAAACATCATCAACACAGCGTGCAAAAGATTTGTGTTTATCTAAAAGCATGATAATTAAATGGGTACATCAATATCAAGAAGGTTGAATAGATGCATTAGAAAATAAACGTAAGCCAGGGAATCATTTAGCGAAGTATTCAAATAGAAAAGAATTAAGTGAAATTGAAAGATTAGAATACGAAAACATTTTACTAAGAATCGAGAATGAACGATTAAAAAAGGATACACATCAAAGGAGGCAGATCTAGCAAAACAAAAGAAATCAAACAAAAAGAATATGAAATAATAAAATTATTAAGCAAAAAATATAGTATAGAATCATTATGCGTATTTATGGGGTTATCACGTTCAGGTTATTATAAATGGTTGAAAAGAAAAGGAACATTAAATAGATATCAAAAAGACAGAAAGTTATTTCTTTACACAAGAATATGATAAAGGTTATTATGATTTAAACTTTGTTCTTGATTTAGATTTGTATTTAGATGTTTCATATTATGCTGATATAACTGATAACATATGTTCAATAAGTTTAGATAGTGTGAAATTTGCAGCAGCATTTATTGAAAACACTGGAAGATTTGAAATTAATTATTGTAGTAAGCCTACATTTGAATATTATGGAAATAAATTTAGTGTAGAAAATAATGTTTTAGCAAATACACTACTAGAAGAAGTGAAGAAAACTTTATCATAATTTAAAAAGAGCCTTAAATGGCTCTTTTCTTTATATTATAATTGCTAAACCTAATAAGCTTACAGCAAGTGTTGGTATAGATATTATTGCACCATATTTTATAAAATCTATGAAGCTAAATTTTATATCATATTTTTTTAATATGCTTAACCACATTATTCCAGCTAGCGCTCCAATAGGTGTTAGGAATGCACCAATGTTTGATCCAATAATTGATGAATAAATACTTCCTGTATTTGTAGAAATACTACTAAATAATACACTCATTGGAATATTATTTATTAAACTACATGATAAATATGAACTAATTCCATAACTAAATATAGTATTAGTCTTATTTAATAAATCTTTTAAATTATTAGTTATACCATTACAATCAAGTGCTAAAACAATAATAAACATTGAAACTACAAAAGGAAATAATGAATAGGGGATTCTTTTTAATCCGTTAATTATTATTGTTTTATCTTTTTTGATAAATAAATTAACTATTAAGAATAGAAGAAGAGTAGATGCGCATATTAAAGATACCAAATACATTTCTAAATTTATGTAATTTGATATAGCAAGTAATATTATACAGATGATTAATAATGATAAAGCAATAATTAATAAGAATTTATCTTTTATTTTTATTTCTTCACTTTCACAATCTAACTTTTCTTTTAATTTATTTTTAAACAATAAGAATAATATTAATAAAGAAGTAAGTCCTGCAAATATCGTTGGTAAAAACATTACTTTTAAGTATTCTAAGAATGATAGATTTGCATTTGCACCAATATAAATATTTGTGGGATTGCCAATAATAAATAACATACTCCAAGTATTAGCTGCAATAAATTCTGTAACTAAATAAGGTATAGGATTTATTTTAGCGTTTTTACTAAAGAAAATAATAAATGGTGTAAATGTTAGTATGACTATATCATTTGATGTAAAAATAGTTAGAACTGAGCACAATAAATAAAGTATCAAAAACAACTTTATTTGGCTTCCGTTAGCCTTTTTTAGTGCCTTATTAGCAAGATATTCAAAGAAGTTTAATTCATCTAAAATAATGGATAAGAAACTCATTGAAAAGAATAAGGCAATTATCTTTAATGGATTCATTCCATCACTACTAATAAGTTTATTCATTGCATAATCTATATCAACAAGCTTAAATGCAAAAAACAAAAACATTGCAATAAAAGGGAAGATGTAGAATGTTTGCATTTCAAATGATTCAAATTTAATTTTTGGAAATACAATAATTGATATAAGCATAAGAAGTATTGCTATAATGCTTATAACTAATGTTAAAACCATATTAACCACCAAACTAATTTTATTACAATAAAAAAAGTTGTCAATGATTTTTGACAACTTTTAATGTTATTCTTGTGCTAAACGTTTAAGTAATAATAATTCGTTATTATCTATTTGACCATCTATTGCAGTAAAACATAATGCATAATCAACTAATATTTCCTTTAATTTAGCCATTTTCTTGCCGATTTTATCGATAAAATCATCAATAATACTAATAGTTTTATTAATGTCAGTGTTTTTGATTTCCTCAGCTAATTGTTTAGGCGTAGGTCTATCAATTAATCCATCAGTTAATTCGATAAATAAATCATATTCGCATTTATTAATTCTATTATCTCCCGCTATTGCAGCATATGATAAATAAACGATTAACTCCCAAGGCATTATATTATGCTTTTCAAATAGGTCAGTTGTTTTATGGATATATTTGAATTCATTTAGAATTTCTATTACATCTTTTTTTGCACGTTTTTTAATTTGCTCTTTATTTAATAATTTAATTTCATACACTAATTCATCTAAAATCATAAATCCTATCCAGCTTTTTTATAAATACTCTTTCCATTTTCATCTTTTTCGTAATCATTATTATTTGTTGAACTACCAGCTAGTAAACATCCAATTACATATATTGCTAGTAATACTAATTGGATAATAACTGTCCATTTTACATCATCACTTTTTTTGAAAATTGCTAATTCCATAGCACCAAAAGCTATTGATAATACAACATAAATGATTGATATGGTTGAAGTGATAGGCTTTGATTCAGCGAATAAGAAAGTTAAACCACAAGCAATTACAATTCCACCTGCAGTAAACCATACAGCTATTGCTTGAGCTTGAGACATTTTGTTTGTTCCTATTACTAAATAAGAAATCATCACAAATACAAACAATACAATAGCAAAAGAAATGCTTAATACTAATTTTCTACTCATATAATCTCCTCCTTAATTATTATTATAGTCCAAAAAACAAAATAATACAACAATATTAAAGAAAACGCTTTTATTGTTGTTAAAATGTATTATATTATGATATAATAACATTCGTAATATATTTAAAGGCAGGTATTTTTTATGGGATTAACATTAGTAGAAAAAATTATTAAAGAACACACAACTGATCCTCTAGTTAGAGGAGAAAAGATTAATTTAAAAATAGATCAAACGTTAACGCAAGATGCTACAGGTACAATGGCATATTTAGAGTTAGAATCAATTGGCATCGGACAAGTAAAAACAAAGCTTTCTGTAAGTTATGTAGATCACAATACACTTCAAAATGGTTTTGAAAATGCTGATGATCATAGATTCTTACAATCAGTAGCTGATAAACATGGAATTTATTTTTCAAGAGTAGGTAATGGAATTTGCCATCAAGTACACTTAGAAAGATTTGCTCATCCAGGATACACATTACTTGGATCTGACTCACATACACCTACAGCAGGTGGTATTGGTGCATTAGCAATTGGAGCTGGTGGACTTGATGTAGCATGCGCAATGGCTGGAATGCCATTCCCAATGGTTATGCCTAAAATTGTAAATGTAAGACTTCACAATAAATTATCAAAAGGTGTTGCTGCAAAAGATATTATTTTATATGTCTTAAAAGTGATGACTGTTAAGGGTGGAGTAAATAAAGTTATAGAATATTCAGGCGATGGTGTACTTAGCTTAGAAGTACCTGAAAGAGCAACTATTACAAATATGGGTGCTGAACTTGGAGCAACTTCAAGCATATTCCCATCAGATGATAATACATTAGATTTCTTAAAGAAACAAAATAGAGAAAATGACTTCGTAAGACTTGAAGCTGATAAAGATGCTGTATATGATGAAGTAATAGATATAGACTTAGCAACATTAAAACCAATGCTTGCATGTCCAAATAGCCCAGATAATGTTAAAGAAGTATCTGAACTTGCTGGAATGAAAGTCAATCAAGTTTTAATTGGTAGCTGTACAAACTCAAGTTATTATGACTTTATAAAGGTTGCATCTGTTTTAAAAGGTAAACATGTTCATAAAGATGTATCACTAGGTATTGCTCCAGGAAGCAAACAAGTTCTTGAAATGATTACTAAATCTGGAATATTATCTATTTTACTTGAAGCAGGAGCTAGAATACTTGAATCTGCATGCGGACCATGTATTGGTATGGGACAAGCTCCATGTACTGATGCTGTATCACTTAGAACATTTAATAGAAACTTCTATGGTAGAAGTGGAACAAACTCTGCACAAGTATATTTGGTAAGCCCTGAGCTTGCTGCTTTAAGTGCAGTTAATGGTTGCATTTCTGACCCATCTGGATTAGATTTAGATTTATTTGAAAAACCATCTAAATTCTTAGTAGATGATTCTATGATTATTAAACCTACTATGACTAGTGAACTTATTTTAGGACCAAATATTAAACCACTTCCTAAATTTGATAAACTACCTAGCACATTAAGTAAAAAAGTTATTTTAAAGGTTGAAGACAATATTACAACAGACCATATTATGCCTGCTGGAAGTAAGGTTCTACCTTATAGATCTAATATTGAAAAGATTAGCGAATTCGTATTCTATAAAGTTGATGAAAACTTCAAGAAAAACTGTAATGAAAATGAAGGCGGATTTATAGTTGGTGGAAACAACTATGGTCAAGGTTCATCAAGAGAACATGCTGCAATTGCGCCACGTTATCTAGGTATTAGAGCAGTTATTGCAAAGAGTTTTGCAAGAATTCATAGACAAAACTTAATTAACTTTGGTATTATGCCATTAACTTTTGTTAATGAAGCTGATTATGATAATATTAGTCAATTTGATGAATTAGAATTTAAAGATTTAAACTTAGAAGTAAATAAGAACATTAAAGTTGTTGATAAAACAAAGAATTTTGAATTTGAACTATGCCACGGCTTAACATTAAAGGAAATCACTTTAATTAAGGCTGGAGGACTTTTAAACACTTTATAGGAGGGATTAAAGTGATTAACTTAAAAAGTGAATTTGTAGAAGAAAAATATAAAGAGTTACTTGAACTAGGTAATATTGAAAATGAACTATATGACAAATTCAATGTAAAAAAAGGTTTAAGAAACGCTAATGGTACAGGCGTTTTAGTTGAATTAACTAAAGTTGCTAATGTTCATGGTTATTCAATTGATGAAAATGGAAATAAAATAGATACAGAAGGCTTATTATCATATAGAGGTGTAGATATTTATGATTTAGCTAGATTAGATAAATCAGTTTTTGGATATGAAAAAACATGCTATCTACTATTATTTGGTAAACTACCTAATGATGAAGAATTTGAAAACTTCAAGAGTATTATTTCTGATTGTTATGAATTACCACAAGAATTTATTAATAATATAATTACTCGTGGTGTAAGCGAAAACTTAATGAACCATATCATGAGATCAATTTTAGCTTTATATGGATTTGATAGTGATCCTGATAACATTGATCCACTTGCAACACTTGAAAAAGGTATTTCTATTATTGCAAAATTACCATCAATAGTAAGTTATTCATTACAAGCAAAGCGTCATTATTTAGATTATAAGACACTTCATATTAGAAGACCTAGAAAAGATTTCTCTATTGCTGAAAACTTACTATATATGTCAAGAAATCATGGTGCATTTAATCAAATGGAAGCTGAAACTCTTGATTTAGCTTTAATGATTCATGCTGAACATGGTGGAGGTAACAATAGTGCATTTGCTAATGTAGTTGTTGCTTCAACTGGTACAGATATTTATTCAGCAATGACTGCATCTTTAGGTTCACTTAAAGGACCACGTCATGGTGGTGCTAATGGTGCAGTAGAAGATATGATGACTGAAGTAATAAATGCAGTTGGTGTAAATGCTACTGATGATGAGTTAAGAGAAGTTGCTAACAAATTATTAAATAAGGAATTCTATGATAAATCTGGTTTAATTTATGGTATTGGACATGCTGTATATACATTAAGTGATCCAAGAACAATATTACTTAAAGCAAAAGCAAAAGAACTTGCTATAATGAAAGATAAACTTGATTTATTTGATTTATATGATAGATTTGAAACTATTGCTATAGAAGAATTAAAGAAACGTAAAGGGCCTAATTTCCATACATGTGCTAACGTTGACTTCTATAGTGGCTTAACATATAAATTACTTAATATACCAAGAGACTTATATACTCCAATTTTTGCTTGTGCAAGAATGGTTGGTTGGTTAGCACATAATGTTGAAGATAAGCTTTACTGCAATAAGATTATTAGACCAGCTGCTAAATATGTTGGAGAATATAAAAAGTTTGATTAATGAGAGTTTTAATTGATGGAGATGCCTCTCCAGTTAAAGATATAACAATTTGCTTATGCAAAGAATTTGGTGTAAAATGTATTATATATATGGATTATTCTCATGAATATGAATCTAATTATGCAGAGGTAATATTTTGCGATAAAGGAAGAGATTCAGTAGATTTAAAAATAAGCAATAATTGCCTTAAAGATGATATAGTTATTACTCAAGATTATGGCTTAGCTACGGTAATTCTTGCAAAAGGGGGCAAGGTATTGCATAATAATGGATTTATTATCGATGAGAAAAACATTGATTCATTACTTGAATCTAGATTTTTAGGTAAGAAATTAAGAGATAAAGTAAAAATAAAAGGTCCTAAGAAAAGGACAGACCAAGATGATAAAAATTTTTCTAAGATGCTTAGAATTTTATTAGGAGGTAATTATGAATAAAGTAGTAATTTTTACTGATAGTACATGTGATTTGATGCCTGATACAATAAAAGAGTTTGACATTAAAGTTATTCCTCTTTATGTAAATTTTAAGGATGAATCATTTAAAGATGGTGTAGATATGAATTCTACATTATTATACGAAAAGGTTGAAAAAACTGGTATTATGCCTAAAACTAGTGCCGCAACAGTAAAAGATTTTATTGATGCATTCACTCCTTATATTGAAGAAGGTTGTGATATCTTTTATACAGGTATAAGCAGTAAGATGAGCGTTAACATGCAAAATGTTTTAACTGCTAGTCAAGAATTTGATGAAAATAGAGTATTTGTTTCTGATTCATTAAACTTATCAAGTGATATTGGATTACTTGTTTTAAGAGCTTGCAAACTTAGAGATTTGGGTAAATCAGCTAAAGAAATAAAAGAAGAAATAGATATTTTAGCACCAAAAGTAAAAGGTGGATTTGTTATTAAATCTATGGATTACTTATATAAAGGTGGTAGATGTAGTGCTCTATCTAAAATCTTTGGTACTATTCTTAAGATTAAACCATTTATTAGAGTTAAAAATGGTAGTATGTATGTTCATAAAAAACCTCGTGGAAAATTCCACAGTGCAATTGATGTAATGATAGAAGAAGCAATCAATGATATTCCTAATATGGATACAGATTATATAATGGTAACTCACTCAAAAGGTGATGAATACGCACCATATATAATCGAAAAGTTAAAAGAAAAAACAAATATTCCAATTATGGAAACATTTGCTGGTTGTGTTATTTCTTCACATTGCGGTAAAGGAACAATTGGTATTTTATACATCTTAAAAGAAAACTTTGAATAATAAAAAATGTCGTTAATTCGACATTTTTTTATTTTAATAAATCTTTCTTTAATTTCTCTATTTCCTCAATATTCTTTTGCTCTAACAAGTTGATTATTTTTTCTGATAATGTTTTATAAATATTTGCTTTTAAAGCTAGTTCCATAGCTAATTTCTTTAATTCAATATCTTCAGTTTCTTTTTTAATTTTAGATAAATTTTTCTTAATAGAACCACTTACACTATTAACTAATTCGTTTTGAATATCTTTATAATATGTGTAAACATCTTTATAAGTTGAAAAATCAATTATATTCATTATCTCATTTAGGGATAAAACATTTTTAAGTGAACAGATTTCAAGTAGATAAGTTAATTGCACTTTAGAATACTTTTTATTTACTGGTGCAGGTATAACTTTACCTTTTACATAATTATTAACCATTGAAGATGTGATTAATTTATCATCGATTTCAAATACTTTTAAATTATCTTCTAAGTATGAAATAACTTGATCCATATAGAAATTCATTTGTGGAAGTGCATCTACATTTGGCACATTATAGTTTGATAATTCTAGTAAGTAAGATTGTATTCGTCTTTTAACAAACATAAAAAAACACCTCCAAAATTATTATAACAAAAAGGATAAAAATATTCAATATTATGTTATGTAGTTTTTAAAACTAGATGCAAGTTATCCTGTAGCATGTGTTTTATTATGAAAATAATTGTAAAATCGCTTTCATAATTGTATTGAATTAAATCCTTTTTATTGATATAATAAAAGTGTATAGTCGATAAACAAAATTATGATAATAATACAAAGGAGATATTAGAAATGAAAGAAGTTATTTTAGCAGCTGTTGAATTCGTAAAAAATTTGTATGCAGGAACTTATGATGGTAATAACTATTACCATTCAGAACGTGTTTATTACATTGCTCTTGAATTAGTAAAAACTGAAAAAGCAAATAATTTCCTTGTTGCTCTTGCAGCTTTATTACACTCAGTTGATAATAGAGAAGATAGAGCATCTAAGAAATGCCCAGTAGCAAGAAAATTCTTATCAGGACAAAAACTTGAATCAAAAATCGTAGAAAGTGTTATTGATATAATTTCTCAAGCAGATTTCAAATACAATAGAACACATGCTAGATTAAAGAGTAAAGAAGCAGAAGTTGTTGCTGATGCTAATATGTTAGATTCAATTGGAGCTATTGGTGTAGCTAGATGTTTCGCTTATGGCGGATATCATAAAATGGAAATGTATGATGGAACAATTTCTAGTCCAAACTCAATCAAATCATTCTATGATAAGCTTTTAGTTATTAAAGATTGCTTACATACAGATTCAGCTAAAAAGCTTGCTGAAGATAAAGTTAAATTTATGGATGATTTCCTACATCAATTCTATTCAGAATGGAATATTGGAAGAAAAAGATAATAATAAAAATGGTTTGCTTAGTGCAAACCTTTTTTATCGTACAATATATTTTTTTAATTTAGCAAATCTTGGTAATCCGTTTACTTTAGGAAGTTCTGTTTCGCCTTGAATTAAAGGTAAAACATAGTCAATAAATTCTTTTGTAACATTATTACCTTCATTATTAATCCAATCAAGTGGAACTTTTTTCTCAAAATTAGCAACTTTATCTAGTGGAAGTAGCTCAATTTCACATTTATAATCGGATACTTTAGATCCTCTAGCGCATTTAAATGAAATCATTACATCACTTTTTCCATCTATAGCATTAATAACTGCAGCTTTTCCTGCTATAAATGCTTCTTCATAATCAGTTCTTGATGCTAAATGTGCAGCGCATCTTTGAAGAAGTGATAATTCTATCCCTCTTATTTTTGCTCCTGTTCTAGCTTTAACAACATTTGCTAAATATTGTGCTAAACCACCCATTTGCATATGTCCAAATTTATCTTTTTCTTTATTCTTTGATGCATATTCAGAAATATATTTGCCATCAATATCTTTTATACCTTCGGATACGGCAACAACAACTTTTCCTTTGGCTTCATATATATCATTTACATCATCAACAAATTTATCTAAATCAAATGGAACTTCAGGTAAATAAATTAAATCTACACCAACGCCATTAAGATTGGATAAAGCAGCACTAGCGGCTAACCATCCAGCGTTTCTTCCCATTATTTCAACAATAGAAATGTTTCCATAATCATATACTCTTGTATCTAAAGATATTTCAGCAATAGATGTAGCAATGTATTTAGCAGCAGAAGCAAAACCAGGACAATGATCAGTTCCAAATAAATCGTTATCAATTGTCTTTGGAATACCTATTATTCTACATTCGTATCCGCTTTTAATGCAATATTTAGATATTTTATTGCATGTATCCATAGAATCATTTCCGCCGTTATAAAAGAAGTATCTAATATTATATTTTTTAAATACTTCCAAAATTCTTTTATATTCGGTATCGTCATCATTAAAGTCAGGTAGTTTATGTCTACATGAACCAAGCGCAGATGCAGGAGTGTATTTTAGTAATTCAAGTTCATTACTATCTTCTAAATTTAAATCATATAATTGATCATTTAAAACACCAATAATTCCGTTAGCAGCGCCATAAACACGTGTTATTTCTTCAGCTTCTAAGGCAGTTTTAATTGCTCCATATATTGAAGAGTTAATTACTGAAGATGGACCTCCAGATTGACCTATTATGGCGTTTCCTATAAGTTTATTACTCATAAATATCCCTCCTAAATACCATAATTATTATAACATAATAAATATTTAATTCAATTGAATTGTCATATTATTAATATCATTATTTCTTATATTTGGTTTTCAATAATATACTTCAATTTTACCTATAAAAACACTTTCTTTACTAAACATGTGAAAAATGTTTCATATTGCTATTGACAAAGTATTATTTTTAGAGTAAAATTACAACGGAAAATGAAAAAGTTAGTCATTGCTAACAAGAAAGGAATTTAAAATGGAAGTCAAACTCAGTGATTTTAAAATTGGCGATGAAGGGATAATTAAAATCGTCAATGGAGAAGGAAAACTTAGAAGAAGATTATTTGATATGGGGGTTACTCCAGGAGCTCATATTAAATTAATCAAAAAAGCTCCACTTGGTGATCCGCTTGAAGTTAATATTAGAAACTATTTGCTAACTTTAAGAAAAAGTGAAGCCGCATTAGTAATAATGGAGGTGAACAAATAATGATTAAAGTAGCATTAGCAGGTAACCCTAACTGTGGTAAAACAACATTATTTAATGCTTTAACAGGCGCAACAGCCCATGTTGGTAACTGGCCAGGTGTAACTGTTGATAAAAGAGAAGGGTTATATAAAAAATTAGGTGAAGACATTAAAATTGTCGATCTACCTGGTATTTATTCGTTAAGTCCATATACACCTGAAGAAGTTATTTCTAGAAACTTTATAGTTGAAGAAAAACCTGACTGTGTAATTAACATTGTTGATGCAACAAACTTAGAAAGAAACCTTTATTTAACAACTCAATTATTAGAAATGGAAGTTCCTATTGTTGTTGCTCTTAACATGATGGACGTTATAGAAAAAAATGGTGATAAATTAGATGTTAAAAAACTAGAAGAAGCATTAGGCGTTCCAGTTGTCGCTATTTCAGCTTTAAAGAAACAAGGACATCAAGAATTAATGCTTGCAGCTTTAAATGCTAAGAAAAGAGAACCTAAAACAATTCTAGAAAAGACTCAATTAAAGCCATTAATTGATAAAATTGAAAAAGATTTAAAAGAAAATGAAGAAATAGATAATGTTTTATATCATACAATAAAACTTATTGAAGAAGATGAAATTGAAATCAAAGATCATAAACTTCAAGTAACTCATGTTGAAGATTTCAAAAAAGAAACTGGAATTGATACTGAAGCTATGATTGCTGATGAAAGATATAAATATATTGAAAAGAATTATTCAGTTTGCTTAACAAAAGCTAATGAAGGTAAAGTAAAAAAGAGTGTAAAAGCAGATAGAGTTCTTACTCATAAGGTATTTGGATTTGTAATATTCTTTGTTATTCTATTTGCTATATTCCACTTAACATTTAGTGAAAACTTCTTGTTCTTAGGAAAATTAATTGATGATGAGTGGGTAAGCTTTGAAGGAGTACCTATTTTAGAAGGTATTATTGGAGAAGGATCGATTAATTCTCCTGGTGTAATTGTTACTAACTTATTCAACAATATTGTTGAATGGTTCTTTGGAATAATAGGTGGTTGGTTTGAAAATAGTCCTGCATGGTTGAATTCATTTGTTAATGATGGATTACTTGCTGGTTTAGCTTCTGTATTAAGTTTCTTACCATTAATTATGATATTATTCTTATTCATGAGTATCCTAGAAGATACTGGTTATATGGCAAGAGTTGCATTTATCTTTGATAAGATCTTTAAAAAGTTCGGTTTATCAGGTAGAGCATTAATGCCAATGATTATGGGATTTGGTTGTAGTGTACCAGCAATGGCTAACACAAGAACACTTCAAAACCAAAATGAAAGAACTACAACTATTAGAGTTATACCATTCTTTAGCTGCGGAGCTAAGCTTCCAATTTTAACTGCCATTGCTGGTGCAATTGCACTTAGATGGGGAGCAAATGCTGATTTAATTACATTTAGTATGTATTTACTTGGTATTACTGTTGCTATTATTGCTATTATAATTATGCGTGGTACAACAATGAAGGGTGAAAGTCAACCATTCATTATGGAATTACCAGATTATCATAAGCCAAGCTTTAAGAGCACAATGCATTTATTATGGCATAAGTTATCTCATTTCTTAAAGAAGGCATTTACAATAATTCTAGCAAGTCAAATCGTTGTTTGGTTATTGCTTAACTTCACATTTGATTGGCAATTCATTCCTGTACATGAAGGAGAATTAGATGTTGATTCTTCAATTCTTGCAGGATTTGGTAAATTATTACAACCAATATTTACACCACTTGGATTTGGTAGTCAATTAGGCTCAACTGGTTGGGTATTCATAGTTGCTGCTGTTTCAGGATTAATTGCAAAAGAAAATGTTATTTCAACATTTGGAACACTTGCTGCATGTTTAGTAGGTGCTGCAATAGATGTAGAAGCAGATGGTGGAGTAGAAGCTGTTACTGCTATGATGACTTCAACAGGAATTACATCTGCCGGATTAATCGCATTTATAGTATTCAATATGACAACTATTCCATGCTTTGCTGCAGTTGCTACAGCTAAGGGTGAATCACCAGATAAGAGAACATTCCATTTCACATTATTATTCTGGATCGTTGCATCTGTATTAGCAAGTATTGTAGTATACTTAATCGGTTCTTGGTGGTGGACACTATTCATCTTTGCCGCAATTATTGCTTTATGTATCGTTCTAATAAGAATTATTAACGGAAAGAATAAAGGTGATAATAATTATAAGGATGGTGATTTGTTCGATGTTTCTAAAAATAATAGTCATCATTGCTGCGACTAGTTTCGTATTGCTAGTATTCGGAAAAGCAATTTATAATCACATGCAAGGCAAATGCAATTGTCCAGATTGCGAAGGATCTTGTTCAACTTGTAATGGTAATTGTAAAAATTATTCAAAAGAAGAACTAAAAAAACATTTAGAAGAAACTTACCTTAAGTAATTAGACATAAATAATGGCCTTAAAAAGGACTGCGTCCTCCACTTCAATAACGCAGTCCTTTTTACTATATTTTTTTTACTATATCAACTGTATGACTTCCTATACCTATTAAATCTTTTTTATTGCTTACTTTATAGACATAATCTAAATATTTATCAAAAGTTTCATCATCCATTTTATTTATTTCTTTTCTAAAATAATCAGTTAGAAGATCTTGTGTAAATATTTCTGTTCTTTTTAAGTTTGCAAGTTCATTTAATTTATCTATATCTTCAATTCTAGAATAAGAATATAATTCATTTTCGTCTTCATTTATCTTATAATCTAAGTCATAATTGTTTTCTTTTTCGTCTATAAATCCATCAATAAAACCATGCTTAATTATGGCGTAATCATTCATATAATAGCATATAAACATAATGCCATCATCTTTTAATATTCGCTTTGCTTCATTTATAGCTTTTAGTTTTTCATCTATAGTGTGTAGGTGATAAATTGGGCCAAACATTATTATTAAATCAAATGAATTATCATTAAACTTTTTTAAATCAAGTGCATTTCCTAAATATGCCTTTACTAAAGGATAATTTGTTGTTATCAACTTGTAATTATGTTTAACTAACTCAACAGCAGTTACATCAAAACCTAGGCTACTTAAATATCCGCTATATCTACCAGTTCCAGCACCAATATCAAGAATCTTTGGATTACTATATTTTTCTAGATACTTTAGTATATATTTGATTGATGTATTAAATTCAACAATACCGTGTCTTGATTTTAATCTTTTATCCTCATTAAACTTGTTATAATAATTTTTTAGTAATTCTTCATTCATATTATCACCATTTTTATTATATCAAGTTTTATTAAAAATATGTATTAAATTTTAAAATGTGGTAAAATAAAGTGTAGGAGGTGAAGCTTATGAAAAAAATAAAATATTTATTTTTTACATTCTTTTTAGTTCTTTGCCTTACTGCTTGCTCTATTTTTAATAATAAAACAACCAAAAATACTCCAATAACTATTGGATATGTTATTAACGATAAAAAAGAATATAGAACTTATAACAGTTATAATGAAATAGAATTCATTGATTATGAGACAACAACAGGTTATGAATTTATCGGATGGTCTATGGATAAGGAAATAGTTGTTACTAAAAATGATTTAAAAGGTTTATCTGAAGTAACATTGTATCCGTTAATTAAACCAATTCAATATAAGATTATTTATGAACTTGATGGAGGTAAAAACAATCTTGATAACCCTTCGTTTTATACAATAGAAGATGAAGTAATAATCAAAGCGCCAGATAAAAAATATTTTGCTTTTGCTGGCTGGACTAGTGATACCATTACTACTCCAACAACAGAATACGTAATAGAAAAAGGAAGCTATGGAGATTTAACTTTAACAGCTAATTATATTAACGGAATGGTTAATGTTATATTTGACTGGCCTGGTATTGATATGCAAACAATTGAATATAATACTAAATGCACTAAACCAGATGATCCTATTAAACTTGGAGATACTTTCTTGTATTGGTGTAGTGATAAAGCACTTCAAAATGAATTTAATTTTGATACATTAATCACATCAAATATTACATTATATCCTAGATGGGAAAACACTGATTTTTATAGATTAACTATTCTAAATGATAGCTATGTAGAATCTAATTATAAAAATAATGATTTATTGCCTGAAGAAGTAAATTTAAGTTTTAAAGTAGATTACATAAGCGAAGAAAAAGGCTTTGTTGGCTGGTATATTAACGATTTATTATATTCAAAAGTTAATGAAATAACTTATAAAATGCCAGATAACAATTTAAAAGTTGAAGCAAAATTTGATGATATTACAACATATAATTATACAAAAGGTGATAGCGACTTATATATTAATGTAAGTCAAACTAATAAATATTTACATGGCTCTAATATTACAACTAGTGATTATGGATTTACTGGTAGTTATTTAGTTATAGATAAGGATTATTTATATAAATTAGATTTAGGCTTACATTCGTTTATCTACAATTTAAGTGAATTAATATATGTATTTGTTAAACCTGGTAATAGTGATGTAACAAATATTAAAATTGATTATGATATTAATTATCCTTATGCAACACTAATCTTTGATGAAAATAAACTATTAGAATATAGTTATTCATTAGATGAAAGTGAATATATTAGTTGTAATTCGTATGATACATTTAGTATTACTAATAAATTTGTTGAGCATAGTTTAGATATAAAGTGCGGAAGTACAATTACACATTATGTGATAGAAGCAATGCCAATTGCAGCTAAAACATATTTAGAAAAAACATTTACTTATCAAGGTAATACTTATGATTATTATATTGATAGTGAAGAAGATTTAAAAACTTTATTAGCATATACTACACAAGCTGCATACCCTGCTAATGGTGGTACAAGCTATAGTTTTAAGTTCTATTATCCATATGGAGACAATAAAGATTATGCGTCAGAACAATATAGAAAAATAGTTAACAATTTAATGAGTGTACCTTATGGTCTAAATTATACTTATACATATAATAGTAAAGAAGTTGATATTACACTTAGATCTAGAGGATACTTTAACACATTAGTTACAACGCAAACTAAAAAAGATGTAACCACAACACAATTCAAACAATCAACTAGAAGTGCCACATATAATGATTTCTATATTGAAAATTGCAGTAAAACTCAAACAGTTAGATCAATGTATGAATTAGAAAACTTAGATATGGGAGTTAAGCCAATAATTGTTGATGATAAAGCAAGAATTCTATATGAAAAAGCTAAAGATATATTAAGATTATATGTAGATGATTCATTTACAGTTTATGAGAAATTACAAGCCATTTATGATTATATAGGTAGCTATGTAACTTACGATGATGCATTACTTGCTATTACAACTAATCAAAGTGATTATCAATCATTTACTGCTTATTCAGCACTTGTTAATGGTATAGCTGTATGTGATGGTATATCTAGCGCATTTAAACTATTATGTACAATTGAAGGAATTGAATGTATTGAAGTAATAGGATGTGCTAAAAATACAGGACATGCTTGGAATAAGGTTAAAATAGGTAATGCTTGGTATGGAATAGATGCTACTTGGTCTAGAACTACTATAGGAACTGATGCATATATTAGACATACATATTTCTTAGTAGATGAAGCAACACTTATCAATTTTGGCGATTCACATCACTATGAACAAGGCACAATAGAAGATGGTTATGTTGTTGGACTTAATATTGATAAAACTGCTAATAATTATTTAAATTATTACGATTTAATGCTTTGTGGAGAATATGATTTAGTTATAAATAGTGTAACTGAATTTAATCAAATGACAGCATATTTCTTAACAAACAATATTTGTTTCATTGAATTAAAACTAATTGGATTAACACATAGTGATGTATCTTCGATTTATTATGACATATATTATGATGAAGATAATCCAAACTACATTTTACTTGTAAGAAAATAATTTATAAAACGGCTTAACAAGCCGTTTTATTTAAAGAAAGGAGGACTAAAATGATTTGTTTGTGTATTGATTTAAAATCTTTTTATGCAAGCGTTGAATGCGTATATAGAAACCTAGATTCTTTGACTACAAAACTTGTTGTTGCTGATGAATCTAGAGGTAATGGTACCATATGCCTTGCTGTTAGTCCTGCTTTAAAAGAATTAGGTGTTAAAAATAGATGTAGGCTTTTTGAAGTGCCTAAAGAATTAGATTTTATAATTGCAAAGCCTAGAATGAAAGCATATATGGAAAAGAGTGCAGAAATTTATTCTATTTATTTAAAATATTTTTCTAAAGATGATATACACGTATATTCAATTGATGAATGCTTTATTGATATTACAGATTATATTAAAATGTATGAATTAGAACCAATTGATTTAGCTAAAAAAATAATTGATGATGTATTTAAAACTACAGGTATTTGCGCAACAGCAGGAGTAGGAACAAATTTATTTTTAGCTAAAATTGCTATGGATATAACCGCAAAACATAATGAAACTCATATTGGATATTTAGATGAAAAACTATTTAAAGAAACTTTATGGTATCATAGACCAATTACTGATTTTTGGAATATAAGCTATGGTACTGCAAATAGACTTGCTAAATATGGAGTATATGATATGAATGGAATAACTATGCTAGATGAATATACTTTATATAAAGAATTTGGTATAAATGCAGAACTTTTAATAGATCATGCAAGTGGTATTGAAACGTGTACAATAAAAGATATACATAACTATAAATCAAAGAGTAATTCACTATCAAACTCACAAGTAATGTTTTCTGATTATTCTTATGATGATGCTTTACTTGTTTTAAAAGAAATGGTTGATTTGAATGTAACTGAGTTAGTCGATAAAGGCTTAGTAACGCCATCTATTAGTTTATCTGTTGGATATTCTAAAAAGATGCCTAATAGTTATGAAGATTATAGAAGTATACCATCAAGCAGTGGCTCTATGAAATTAAATGTTATTACTAATTCAAGAAAAGAATTAATGGATTCGTTTGTTCAATTGTTTAGAAAAATAGTTGTTAAAGATAAACTTATTAGGCGTATTACAATATCGTTTAATAATGTAATTGATGAAGCTTATGCTACTTATGATTTTTTCTCTGATTTATCTGAATTAGAAAAAGAAAAGAATGTTGTTAAAACTGTTAGCTCAATAAATAAAAAATATGGGAAAAATAGCATTTTAAAAGGAATGGATTTAGAAAAGAATGCAACAACTAAATTAAGAAATAGTTTAATTGGAGGACACAATAGTGGAGAAGATGAGTAAAACAGATAGAGCTAAACAGTTTTTACCTTTTAATTCATTAAGAGGTTATTATGATTTAATTAGAGAAAAAGAAAAAATCAAAGTAGAGCGTAGAATTTTATCTGATGATGATTTAGAACAAATATCAAATAAATTACATGAAGTATGTAAAAATATGATGATTAAAATTACTTATTATGATAGTGATTCATATAGAACAATTAGCGGATTAGTTTCAAAAATAGATTTAGAATTAAAATATTTAGTGGTTGTTAAAACTAAAATAAGTTTTAATGATATAACTGAAATAGAGTTTTAAATATATATTTAAAATAATTAATGTGGTATAATTAAATATTGGAAGGTGATTAATATGACAAAAATTGATGTCTTTTCAGGATTCTTAGGAGCTGGTAAAACAACACTTATAAAAAGATTAATAAATGCCTATAAAGGAGAAAAGGTAGTATTAATCGAAAATGAATTTGGAGAAATTGGTGTTGATTCAAGTTTCTTAAAAGATGCTGGATTTGAAATAAAAGAAATTAATTCAGGATGTATTTGCTGTACATTAGTTGGTGATTTTACTAAAGCACTAAATGAAGTTATTAAAGAATATAATCCTGATAGAGTAATTATTGAACCATCAGGAGTAGGAAAACTTTCTGATATTAAAAGAATTATTAATAAAACAGGATTAACTCCTAATATGCTTGTAACAGTTGTTGATGCAGCAAAAGGAAAACTTTATATGCGTAACTTTGGTGAATTCTTTAATGACCAAGTTAAAGAAGCAACAACAATCCTAATTTCTAAGGTTGATAGAACACCAGAAGCAAAAGTATTAGAACTTGCTGATTTAATTAGAGAAAAGAACCCTAATGCAAATATTATTACTACACCTGTAGCTGAACTTGAAATTAAAAAATTAATTGAAATATTTGAAAATGATAAATCAATGTTAAATTCATTAATAGATGAATTAAACAAAGAGCATCATGAGCATGATGACGACGATGACGATGATGAATGTGAATGCCATGATCATGAACATCATCACCACCATGAAGACGGCGAAGAATGTCATTGTCATGAACACGAACATGAACATCACCATCATGAAGACGGTGAAGAATGCCACTGTCATGATCATGAACACCATCATCATGACCATCATGCAGATGAAATCTTTGATAACTGGGGTATTGAAACAGCTCAAGCAGTTTCAAGAGGAGAACTTGAAATTTTCTTAGACAAGCTTGCTAATGATGATTCCTTAGGTATAATTCTTCGTGCAAAAGGAATTTTACGTGCTAATGATAACACAAGCTGGTATTATTTTGATTTAGTTGATGATACTTATGAAATTCGTTTAGGTAAGCCCGATTACGCAGGTAGATTATGTGTAATTGGTGCTAATATTGATAAAAATAAGATTAGTAATTTATTCTTAAAGAAGTAATATGAAACAAATACCTTTATTTATAATAAATGGAATGCTTGATTCTGGTAAAACTACTTTTATAGATACTATTATTCATCAAGATGGTTTCTATAAAAAAGGCACAACTCTTCTAATAACTTTAGAAGAAGGTGAAGTAGAATATGATTCATTAAAACTATTAGACGATTATAATACTACAGTTTTAAGTTTGGATGATGATACATTATTACCAAAAGAAAAGCTTGATAATTTAATTAAAATGCATCGCTTTGATAGAGTAATTATCGAAAACAATGCAATGAGTGAAAAAGTATTAGATTTACCTGAATGTTTAATGGTTTCACAAATTATTACATTAATTGATTGTGAAACATTTGAAACTTATTATCAAAATATGCGTGTTAAAATGGCAGATATTATTAGGCCTGCAAATTTAATTTTGTTTAATAGAATTGATGGAAAAGAAGATAAACTTCTTAGCTATAAGAGAAGTTTAATGCTTTTAAATGCAGATGCTGATTATGTATTCCAAAATTCTAATGGTGAAGTAATTGATACACTTGCAGATGAACTTCCATATGATTTAAATAGTGATATTATTAAAATTGAAGATAAAGATTATGGCGTATTCTTTATTGATTCATATGATCAAAAAGAACGTTATGATGGAAAGAAAGTTAATCTAAACGCAGTGTGCTATTTACAAGCTGATGGAACAGTTGTTATAGGACGTTTAGCTATGACATGCTGTGAAAATGATATTCAATTACTAGGATTCTTCACTGATATTAAAGATTCATTTAAAGCAAATGAATGGATTAATTTAACAGCAATTGTTAGATATGAAGTAATTGAAGATGAAGAAGAACCTGTATTAAAAGTTGTTGAATATAATAGAATTAAACAAATTAAAGATCCAGTTGTAACATTATAAAAAATAGGAGTAGATGAAATAATCTACTCCTTTTAAATTAGTTTATTTAGTTCATTTATAAATTCAGTATATAAATTAGCTTCATCTACTGTTTTAATAATATTGCCATGACTAATTATAACACCTTTATTTTTACCACCACAAATAGCAAGATCAGCATATTTTGCTTCACCAATACCATTAACTACACATCCCATAACCGCTAATTTAAGAGGTTTTTTGATATTTTTGATATATTCATTAATTTTAGTTGCTAAAGGTATTAAATCGTATTCTGTTCTGCCACATGTAGGGCATACTGTTAGAGTTGCTTTATCATATAAATTCATATTTGATAATATTTCTTTTGCTGCAATTACTTCTTTAACTGGATCTGTTGCAAGTGATACTCTAATAGTATCTCCTATTCCTTCATATAATAATATACCAAGCCCTATAGATGATTTAACTAAACCACTATATTCTAAACCAGCCTCAGTTATACCAATATGAACTGGATAGTCATAATTCTTCGATGCAAGCTTATATGCATTAACACATAAATTAATATCATTTGCTTTTAGTGAGATACATATATCATAGAATTCTAATGCTTCAAGTATATCTATATGACGCTTTAATGCTTTAACCATGTTTTCGGCGTTTAATTCTAAATCTTTTGGAAGACTTCCTGCATTAACGCCTATCCTAATAGGGATATGCTTTTCCTTGCAAAGATTTACAACCTCTTTAACATGATCAATATTTTCGATGTTGCCTGGATTAAGTCTTATTTTATCACATCCAGAATTAATGGATTCTATAGCTAATTTATAATCAAAATGGATATCAGCAACAAGTGGAATACTTATATTTTTTTTGATTTCTTTTATAGCTTTAGCATCATCCATATCTAATACTGATACTCTAACAATATCACAACCATTAGATTCTAATTCTTTGATTTGTTTAATAACTAAATCCACCTTAGAAGTCTTAATGTTAGTCATGCTTTGAATCAAAATTGGATTACATCCACCTATTAATTTATCACCTATTTTAATGGTTTTTGTAGTTTTTCGCATTTTTCTCACCAAATTAATTATAACATAAAAAAATTAGTTGCAAAACATTTAAAAAAATGTTATATTATATAAGGAAAATAAATTAATTATTGTAGGGAGGTTTGACCATGCGTGATTTTATAAGATTATTATGTACAGAATGTAAGGAAGAAAACTATTACACTGATAAGAATAAAAAAACAATCCCTGGACGTTTCGAAATTAAGAAATATTGTCCTAAATGTAAAAAGCATACTTTACACAGAGAAAAGAAGTAAGAGTTGAAAAATCAACTCTTTATTTTTTGTGTTTTAAAAAGATATAATTTATAATATAATACTTGTGGTGATAAAATGATTAAAAAAATAGTTTCAACTGATATTATTGATATGAATGTATATCTAATAATTGATGATAGTAAATGCTTTATAGTTGATCCGGGTGGTAATTATAGTGAAATAGAAAAAACTATAAAAGAACTTGATTTAGAAGTGTTAGGAATTCTTTTAACACATGCACATGTTGATCATACGTTTTTAATAGGTAAGTTTAATTGTCCAATTTATTTACATGAAAAAGAAGTAGAAATATTAAAATATTCTAACCTTAGCTTATATGATTCTTTTTCATTAGATATGCCTTTTAATTATTTAAAACTTGATTTAAGAAAAGTAAAGAATAATGATGAAATATTTTTAAATGATAAAATTATTAAAGTGTTACATACTCCTGGTCATACTAAAGGTTCTGTTTGCTACTTATATGAGAATAAGCTTTTTAGTGGAGACACATTATTTAAAGAATCGTGTGGTAGATGTGATTTACCTACTGGTAGTGAAGTTGATATGGCAAAATCACTAGTCTATTTAATTGATAATTTAGATGATTCTGTTAAAGTTTATCCTGGGCATGATGATTCATCAACAATTAAGCATGAAAAGAAATTTAATGCACCATATAAATATTATAAAAAAGTATTATAAGCAAGATTTTAGTCTTGCTTTTTTGTTATATGCCTTAAATATATGATA
>JAILKD010000075.1 GCA_024694145.1 bacterium
TATGATGAATTTAGTATTACTTATTAGACCAGAAAAAAGAATAATGCTTGTAGCAATTATTATTTCTTCATTTTCATTTTTTCTATTAATAATATCAATGATATCAATTGGATTAAATGTTAGATAAAAGTAGGGGAGAAACATATGAAAAAGAATAAAATAATAGGAGTTGTTTTGTCTACTATATTAGCACTTGAAATAGTATTCTTATTTATACCATTTTTTACAAATAAAAGTGGAGATTATTCACCTATGACATCTTTCTTTAAATATTATTTACCAATAACAAAATCTAATTTTAGAACAACTTTATTCTTAATTATTTTCATAATTGAATTTATTTGTGCTATTGTTGGAGTTGTAGGTGTATTTAAAAAAGATGAAAAGAATAATAATATTGAAACCATTTCATTAGTTGTATTAAGCATTTCATTCTTAGTTATTTTTACTATGAATGTTGCAGTTCCAAAATAATAATAAAAGGCGCAGTTATGCGCCTTTTTGCATAAAGGAGAGATATTATGAAAAGATTATATAAGCTTATCACTATAGTTTTATTAATGCTTTTTATTACCGGGTGTGATTGTAAGAAGAAAAAGAAAAATAATGATAAACCAATTTATGTTATTAATACAACAGACGTGCACTGTAGTATTGAGCCATATGTAGATTCAAAAGATGAAACAAAAAATAGACTTGGGTATACTAATATAATGGCTTATAAAAAAGAATTAGAAAAAACAGGTTATGTTGCACTTGTTGATTCAGGAGACTTTATTCAAGGAGAATTGGTTGGAGCTATATCTAATGGTAAATATATTATTGATATAATGAATAAAATGAATTATGATGCAGTAACTTTGGGAAATCATGAATTTGATTATGGTATGGATGGATTAAAACAAAGAATTCATGAATTTAATGGTGATACTTTGTCATGTAATATTAGATATACTGGTAGTGGAGAAAATAAATTAAATGAAGTAAAACCATATGTTATAAAAGAATATGGAAACACGAAAGTTGGATTTGTTGGAATAACTACACCAGAAACATTAACTAGTTCTAATCCTAAATATTTTAAAGAAAATGATGAAGTTGTTTATAGTTTTAATCATGAAACAAAAGAACAATATTATACATGTATTCAAAATAATATTAATAAATGTAAAAAAGATGGAGCAGATTATGTAATTTTATTATCTCATACCGGAACAAAAGATGAAAATCATCCTTATAATACATATGATATATTAGAAAATACAACAGGATATGTTGCAATAATGGATGGACATGCGCATAACAATTTAAGTTGGCAAACTCTAGAGGATAAAGATAAGAAAAAAGTATATGTATGTGATAATGGTTATAAATTAAATATGTTTTCTATTTTGAAAATAGAAGATGGTAAAATAACATGCGAAACAAAAAGTATTTGTGATATGGTAGATCAAGAATTAAACTCATTTATTTCTGAGATAAATAAAAATGTTGATGAACTTAAAAATAGAGTTTTAACAACAATAGATATGGATTTAAGTATTAATGATAGTGAAGGAATTAGACTTGTTAGAAATAGAGAAACACAAATTGGAAACCTAGTTGCTGATGCTTATAGAATTGAATCTAATGCTGATATAGCATTCATTAATGGTGGTGGAATTAGATATGATTTACACAAAGGTGATGTAACATATGGAGATATTATGTCAGTACATCCATTTGGTAATTCAATAATGGTAAAAAAGGTTAAAGGAAGCCAAATATTAGATTATCTTGAATTTGCCTCACGTGATACGCAAAGCATATATTATGATGGAACAAAAAAGGTTGGAGAAAATGGTGCATTTGCTAATGTATCAGGATTAAAATATAGTATAGATACGAATATTACTTCAACAGTAGAACTAGATGCATCAGGTAATTTTGTTAAAGTTGCTGGAGAACGTAGAGTCAAAGATGTATTAGTTTTAGATGGTGAAAACTATGTAGCTATTGAAGAAAATAAAGACTATATTGTTGCATCAATTGATTATATCTTAAATGATGGTGGCGATGGAGCTAATATGTTTATGAATTCTATAACTATACCAAGCGTCCAAGAATTAGATTATGAAGTGGTAATAAATTATATTGTTAATGAATTACATGGACAATTAGCAACTAAATATAGCACTACTGAAGGTAGAATTACAATATTATCATAAAGTTATAGACACTTATTAATTTAAGCGTCTTTTTTATATTTTTCAATCCTACTAATTAGGTATGATTATATTGACAAATATAACCTATTTATATAAAATATAAATGGTAAAAAATTTTAGGCATCTAGAGATAGATTTAATAAGGAACTAAGTAAAAGCTTAGGCTGTTCCAGCAACTGTAATGAGGACGAAACATATTTGTCATTGGGAAACTGAGAAGACTTGGAGTAGGATGAATCAAAGCCAGGAGACTTACCTAAAATAAATATAGGAGGAAAACTTTATTTGTTAAAGAATGCTGGAGTTCGTTTAATAGCAAGTATAAGTATTTTAGCAAATTGAAAAAAGCATTATTATTACTTATGGGAGTAGTAGCCCTATTTGGTTGTGAAAAGAAAAAAGAAGATACAACAACTACTCAAACACCTACTACAGAAGCACCAACAACTACTGAAACGCCTGCGCCAGTTGTTGATACTAGACCTTATTTTTATTTTGTAATCTATGAAAAAGATTCAGATAATGATAATCTAGCAAATAATAAAATTGTTGCATCTTATGAAATCCGCTATTCAACAGCAACAAATGTTGCAACTTCACTAATTAAAGGAGCTGGCAATAAGTATTACTTTGTAGAAGGCGGAACTGATTATATTACATTAAAAGATTCGGGCTATGGTTTATCATATGACAAAGGATATTTTAAAAATTATAGTGGATGTGCAAACGATACAGAAATAGATGTTTCTTGGAGCTATTCAGCAGTTAATGGAACTATGGCATCTGCTGGTATAGAAGGTACATCTCTTACTGATTTAAATCAATACGGATTTGTAATCGATGGTTGGAGATAAGTTTAAAATGACAGTCAAAGACATGGCTTTAATAGCCATGTTTGCGACTATTTTATTTATACAAGAAGAAGCATTAACTTTTTTACCTAATGTGCAATTAACAGTTTTTTTGTTAGTGCTTTATTCTAAGCGATTAGGGTTTGTTAAGACATCTATAATTATAATTATTCATGTTATAATGGATAACCTAGTAATGGGTTCGTTTAGCGTTTTTTGGACTCCAGCAATGTTTGTTGGATGGATGCTTATACCAATATTTATATGTACTTTGTTTAGAAAAGTAGAGAATAATCTTGTACTAGCTTTTGCAGGTGCATTATTATCTTTTACATACTGTTGGTGTTATCTTGTTCCAAATTACTTTATGTTACATATTAAGCCTGTGCAATACTTAAAAACTGATTTTGTTTTTGAGTGTGTTTTAGCTGCTAGTAGTTTTATTTCTATTCAATTTTTATATTATCCAGTTAGAGATATCTTTATCAAATTTAGGATAGGAAAAATTGATAGTAATGAAGAAGTAATAGATATTAATTATATTGATGAATAAGGATGCTTATTTTATAGAAAAAGCTATCCTTATTATTTATATTAAATTATAAAAATATGTTATAATAAAAAGGGTAGGTGTTAATTATGAAAATAAATAATATATTGGAGAAAAAAAGAACATTATCTTTTGAAATATTTCCACCTAAAAAGGATTCAACAAATATAGAGTCAATTTATAAGACTATTGATGAGTTAAGTGAATTAAAGCCTGATTTTATTAGTGTTACTTATGGAGCAATGGGCTCAACTACTAAACGTACACTTGAAATTGCTAAATACATTAAAAATGTTAAACATGTAGAAGCATTAGCACATTTAACAGGTATAAATACAGCTCATGATGAAGTTTTAAAAATTTGTAATGAATTCAAAACTGAAAATATTGAGAATATTATGTCACTTAGAGGTGACTATCCAATAGGGTTTAGTGGAACACCTATTTTTAAATATGCCCAAGAATTAAATGAATTTATTAAAAAATATTATAATGATGATTTTTGTTTGGGTGGTGGATGTTATCCTGAAACACATTTAGAGTGTGATAACTTATTTGATGATTTAAACAACCTAAAGAAAAAACAAGATTCTGGAGCATCATTCTTTATTACTCAAGTATTCTTTGACAATAATTATTTTTATAGATTTGTTCGTGAAGCAAGAAATATTGGTATAACTGTACCTATCATTGCAGGTATTATGCCTATCACTAGTGTTAAACAAATTAGAAAAATGTCTACTATGTGTGGTGCAAACGTTCCTGTAAGCTTAATATCAATGCTAGAAAAATATAGAGATGATGATCTAGCAATGGCTGAAATTGGTATAGCTTATGCAACAAATCAAATTATTGATTTACTTGCTAATGATGTAGATGGAATACATATCTATACAATGAACAAGCCTGAAAATGCAAAAAGAATTGTTGATTCAATTAAAAATGTCTTAAAGGACACTAAAAAATGAAAGATGAAATATTAAGATATTTAGGCTATAAAAATAATGATTGTGATAATGAAATATCAAATTTAATTGATGAATGCTTAGAAGAACTAGATAGGATATCTAACTTCTCATATGTCTATTTAAAAGCAAATACAACTTATGATTTTTTAAATAAAAAAGATTATATAGATTTGCTTAATGGTTGCACTGAATTTGTATTATGTGCAACAACACTTGGCTATGAGGTAGATAAAAGAATTAAATATTATCTAGCAACAAATAAAGTTAAAGCTCTAGTAATGGATGCTTGTGCTAGTTCATATTTAATTGATAAAGCAGATAAATTTGAAAGTATTTTTGGTACTAATAGGACATTTAGATTTTGTCCTGGTTATGGGAATACTCCATTATCTGATAATAAAGTAATATTAGAATTACTTAAGGTAGTTAAACCAAAAGTAGCAACGCTAGATTCGTTAATGCTAAGCCCTAATAAATCAATGGTTGGTATAATTGGTTTGGGTGTAAAAAAAGAAAAAAGCTGTAACGTATGTATGTTTAACGGAAGATGTGCTTATAGAAAGGAGAATAAAACATGCTAGAAAAAGTAATGATTTTTGATGGTGGTTTTGGTAGTGAATTAAACAAACTTAATTTACCGCTTGGAACTATTAATGAAGAACTTAATATAACTAATAGCGAAGCAATTAAAACCATCCATAAGAATTATGTTTCTTCTGGTAGTGATTTTATTTCAACTAATACATTTGGAGCTAATAGATTAAAACTAAAAAACTCAAAATACTCACTAAAAGAAATTATTGAAGCCGCTATTAATAATGCAAGAAGTGCTAATCCTAAATATGTAATGCTTGATGTAGGACCAATAGGTACATTAATTGAACCACTTGGAACACTTAAATTTGATGAAGCATATGATATATTTAAAGAAATTGTTTTAATTGCTAAAGATTTAGTAGATGGGTTTATTTTAGAAACATTTACTGATATTTATGAACTAAAAGCAGCAGTGCTTGCTGTTAAAGAAAATAGTAATAAGATGGTTATCGCATCAATGAGTTTTGAGGCAAATGGAAGAAGTTTAACAGGAACAACTCCTGAAGTTATGACTGCAGTACTTGAAGGCTTGGGTGTTGATGTGCTTGGCGTTAACTGTTCACTAGGACCAGTAGAATTAAAACCGATTGTAAAAAGAATATTAGATTCAAGTAATATACCAGTTATAGTTCAACCTAATAGAGGACTACCTAAAATTATTAATGGTAAAACAGTATATGATTTAGATGTAGATACTTTTTATAATGCTGTTAAAGAGTTTGTTGAAATGGGCGTAAGTATTATAGGTGGATGCTGTGGAACAGATTATTCATTTATAAATGCTATTTCAAAATTAAAAGGTACTACAGTTAAAAAGCGTGCAAAATATAATAGATCATTTGTTACTTCTGGAAGCAAGATTGTTTATATAGAGAATGTTAAAATAATT
Source organism: bacterium (assembly GCA_024694145.1). Taxonomy (GTDB): domain Bacteria; phylum Bacillota_I; class Bacilli_A; order Acholeplasmatales; family JAEDCM01; genus RGIG10196. The sequence goes on from JAILKD010000075.1 coordinate 6,063, forward strand.
GGTGAAAGACTAAACCCAACAGGTAAGAAAGCTCTTAAAGAAGCGATTATTAACGAAGACTATGATTATATGGTTAATATGGCTATTTCTGAAGAAGAAGATGGCGCAGACATTCTTGATGTTAATATGGGACTTCCAAAAATAGATGAAGTATCTATGATGGTTAATGTAATAAAAAAGATTCAAGAATTTACTAATATACCACTTCAAATAGATTCATCTAATCCTAAAGCTATAGAAGTAGCTTGTAGATATTATAATGGTGTTCCACTAATTAACTCAGTAAATGGTAATATAGATGTATTAGAAAAAATACTACCAATTGTTAAAAAATATGGAGCAATGGTTATAGGCTTAACACTAGATAGTGAAGGTGTACCTAAAACAAGTAGTAAAAGAATCGAAATTGCAAATAGAATAATTAATAAAGCAATAGAATTTGGTATTAATAAAGAAAGAATTGTAATTGATGCCTTAACTCTAACAGCAGCAGCTGAACAAGAATTAGTTGATGAAACTCTAAAAACTATTAAAGCAATGAATAATATGAATATCAAAACAGCTCTTGGCGTAAGTAATGTTTCATTTGGACTTCCTAATAGAGCGTTGCTTAATAGAACATTTTTATTAATGGCACTAGAAAATGGGCTTAACTTGCCAATTATTAATCCAAATGATGTTGAAATGAAAAATACCATTATGGCATTTAATGTAATGAAAAACATTGACAAAAATGCTGAATATTATATTAATAATAATGTTGAAAATACAAGTGTTGTACAAACAAATAGTAGTGATTATGATTTATCAACTATTATTAAAAAAGGGTTAGTAAACGAAGCTATTACTAAAACAAAAGAACTACTTAAAGAAAAAGAAGCAATGGATATAATTAATAATATAGTTATTCCAACTCTTAATGAAGTTGGACTTGATTATGAAAGAAATGTTATTTTCTTACCACAACTATTAAAATCAAGTGAAGCAACAAAAGCAAGTTTTGAAGTAATAAAATCTAGTTTTAAAGAATCAAGTGAAGCACTTGGACCAGTTATGATTTTAACTGTTAAAGGGGACGTTCATGATATTGGAAAGAATATCGTAAAAGTTGTTCTTGAAAGTTATGGATATAAAGTAATTGATTTAGGTAAGGATGTTGATTATAGTGTTGTAATTGATGCAATTAAAAAGCATAAGCCTAAAGCAATTGGCTTATCAGCATTAATGACTACAACAGTAGTATCAATGGAAGAAACAATTAAACAAATTAGAGAGAATAATTTTAACATTCCTATTTTTGTAGGTGGTGCTGTATTAACAAAAGATATTGCTAAAGATATTAATGCAGATTACTATACAAAAGATCCACTTGAAATGGTTAAGATACTAAAGGAGATTTTATAATGGAAAAAATAGAAAGCTTTAAAGTAGATCATACAAAACTTTTACCAGGTTTATATGTATCTAGAGTTGATACTATAGATAATTTTAGTTTTACTACATTTGACATGCGTTTTACTAGACCTAATAATTCTATGCCTATGGATACAGGAAGTATTCATGCAATAGAACATTTAGCAGCAACTTATTTTAGAAATAATTACAAAAATACAATGTATTTTGGACCTATGGGGTGTCGTACTGGATTTTATCTACTTGTAGCAAATAAGGTAAGTGTTGATGAAATAAAACCATTAATAATAGATTGTATGAATTTTATTTTACAATATGAAGGCTTAGTAATAGGTGCTACTGAAATAGAATGTGGTAACTATAGGGATATGAATTTAGAAAAAGCAAAGTATTATGTAAAAGAGTATTTAAAATGGCTTTAATTAGCCATTTTCTTTTATGCAAAAATATCTTGTCTTGAAAGCGTTTTAATTATGTTATATAATTAAAGATGAGGTGATTAATTATGAGCAAATTAATTTATTCTGTTGAAGATGATGAAAATATTGGTTATGTGATAAATAAAGCTCTAACTAATAGTGGTTATGATGTAAAAACCTTTACTTCATCAAAACCTTTTTATGAAGAATTAGAAAAACAAATTCCTGATGTATTACTACTCGATATAATGCTTCCAGGAGAATCAGGATTAGAAATATTATCAAAAATAAGAAAAGATTCTAAATACTCAAATATTTATGTAATTATAGTTTCAGCTAAAGATAGTGAGTTTGATAAAGTTACAGGTTTAGATCAAGGTGCTGATGATTATATTGCAAAACCATTTGGTATATTTGAATTAACTAGTAAGATTAATGCTGTATTTAGAAGATTTAAGGATAAAGAGGTTTTACGTGTAAGAGATATTTCTTTATATGTAAATGAACGTAAATGTAAGAAAGGTGATAATGAAATTGCCTTAACTCAAAAAGAATTTGATTTGTTTAAGTATTTACTTGAAAGAAAACCAAATGTTGTTAGAAAAGAAGATGTTATTAAAGATATTTGGGGTTCTGAATATGGTGAAACAAGAACAATAGATATGCATATTAAATCTTTAAGACAAAAAATTCAAGATAAAGATAGTTCTATTATTGTAACATTACATGGAATAGGATATCGTGTTGAAGAATGAGAAGAAGATTAATATTAACTAACGTTATATTATTACTATTCTCTCTAATAATTTGTTTGGGTGTATCTTTATATATTTCAAGAAGAAACGTTTTAACTAACTCAAAGAAAAACTTGGTCAACTATTATAATCTTGTTAAAAACGATATTGAAAATGGTGGTGGACCAGATTATGGTAAGTATGAGATAGTTGAAAAGGATTTAAGAACTACAATCATAAATGTAACAACTACAGGTAATGTATATGTTGCAGCTGATAGTATGTATAGAGAAGACTTATCAAAATTAGGAAGTGTTGAATGGTTAAAGTTAAAAGAATATAGTGAAATAGAAACATTTGTTGTTAGAAAAGATGATACAGCTAGTGATAGAAGAATGCTTTATTATGTAGATAAAATCAACAATGCTGGTTTTGATCAATATATTAGAGTAGGCGTTCCATATAATGATTTGTTTGAAGATAATACTACCTTAATCATTGCAACATTAATAGTTTCAATTTCTATTTTTATAATTATGTCATTTATAATGGGACAAAGTATTTATCAAGGAATTAAACCTATAAATAAGGTTATAGGTAGTCTTGAACAATTAGCAACATCAGAAGTTAAAGAATATGACTTTCAAAACATTGAAGATATATCTAATAAGATAAATGATGTTAAAAATGAACTTGAAAAAAATATCAAGAGTATTAAAAATGAAAAGAAAAAGGTTGAATTAATCCTAGAGAACATGGGACAAGGCTTAATCGCTTTAAATGAAGATTTTACAATAAATCTAATCAATAAAATGTCTCAAAAATTATTATCAATCGATGATAATTATGAAGGATCTTTCTTAGATTTAGACATTGATTCTAAATTAAAAGAAAACATTGTTTTAGTTAATAAAGAACTAAGTCATATATCATATGATTTAAAATTTGATGATATGTATTATAACTTTTCTATTAACTCTATATCTAATATTTGGGGAGATGGTACATCTCGTAGAATAATTATAGTTATAACAGATGTTACTGATGAAAAGTTATCTGATTTAAGGCAAAAAGAATTCTTTAGTAACGCTAGTCATGAACTTAGAAGTCCACTTACATCTATCATTGGATTCCAAGAATTGATTGTAGATGATTTTGTTGGACCAAATGAAGTAAAAGAATTGTGTTCGAAAACCTTACAAGAAGGAAAGAGAATGCAAAACTTAATTAATGATATGCTTGATTTATCAGCACTTGAAAAAGAAGAAAAAGGGGAAGTTGTTAAGATTAATCTAAAAGAAATGATTGATGATATATCTTCATCACTTGAACCACAACTTTTAATTGATAACTTAACAATAGTTAAAGATGTAGATCCTTATGCTTACTTAATTGCTAATCAAAAGCATATATATCAGTTACTAAGAAATCTTATTGATAATGCTATTAAATATAACGTATTTAATGGTAAGATTTATATTACAGTTAAAAGGAAAGATAACCAAGTTATCATTTCAGTTAGAGATACTGGTGTAGGTATTTCTGATAAAGACCAAAACCAAATCTTTGAAAGATTCTATAGAGTTGATAAAGCTAGAAGTAGAAAACTTGGCTCTAGTGGTTTAGGACTTGCAATTGTAAGACAAGTATGTAATATTTATGCAGCTACTTTGTCTTTGGAAAGTAAATTAAACGTAGGTACAACTATTACAGCAATTTTTGATATAAACAAGAATAATTAGGAGGTGGATGCTATGAAAAAAGGCATCTTACTTATGATACCTATTTCCTTATTAGTTTTTGGTGGATGTGGAAAAAGAAATAGTACAACTAAACCTACTACAACAAAACCAACAAAAACTCAAACTACTAAGGAACAACCATCAAGTACAGAAGATCCAATTCCATTAACTAATAAAGATATATTTGTTTCTAGTAACGGAAAGACTACAAGCGATGGGGCTGATGCAGCTAATCCAACAACATTTGAACATGCTTTAGAGCTCGTTTATAGTGGTGATACAATATATCTTGCTAAAGGAAATTATACATTTAATAACACTATTGTTATTGATCCAGATAAGTATAAAAACGGTAGTGAAATTAAACGTAATAGGGTTATAGCAACAGAAGGAGCAACTTTTGATTTTGATTCAACAAAAGGTGATGCTACTCAAAGTAATGGTGGAATTACAGTAAAATGTTCATACTGGCAATTTGAAAATATAACAGTAAAGAATTCAGACAATTATGGATTTGATATTACAGGTAAAGGTACAAAATTAGTGAACTGTACAGCTGATAATAATAGTAATGGTGGATTCTATATTGATAATGCTAGTTTAACAACATTAAATAATTGCATATCAACAAATAACTACTTATTAGGTTATTTTGCTCATGGATTCTTCGTTTCTGGTTCTGGAGAAAATAATTTATTTGATTCATGTGTAGCAGCTAATAACCAAGATAGTGGATTCTATGTTAATAATACAAAAAAGATTACTTTTAATAAGTGCTATGCAAGTAATAATGGTAATACTAATACAGGATCTATTAATAGAAGTGGATTTGTATTTAATGATAAAGGACATACTTTTACAAATTGTATTTCTTATGATAATGCATTCTATGGATTCTTTGTTCCAACATCATCAACAGATAAGAGCGATTATAAATTAACAGATTGTTCTGCAATAAATAATCATACTAAAAACTACAATTTAGTTACAAATAGAAATACTACAGTAACAATCACTAATGCCTTATCATATAATGAAAATACAACGGCTTATAATGACTTTTTAGCTGGTAAAGTAGTAAATACATTGATCTATTATTCAAAAGGATATTTCTATGTAAAAACAGAAGATGATTTCAAAAATGATACTTCTAGAATTCCTCTTGATTTTTCTACTTATACTAATAAATATAAAATAAATACTATAATTCCTGATGAGATGAAAAAAGACGGGAAAACAGTATATTTTGATGATGAAGGAAAGATTAATTTCTATAATTACTTAGATAGATCTCTATTATTCCAGCAAGAGTTCTTTACAAAACAAGTTATAACGAACTATAAATATTTTGGAGCAAATATTAATGAATAAAAAACAGATGACTAGTTGTCATCTGTTTTATTTTCTAATTTTTCTTTTGCTACAGCAAGCATTAATTTAATTCTGTTTTCTTGGTTAACTCGAGTTGCACCTGGATCATAATCAATAGGAACTATATTTGCATTTTCATGTACTTCCTTGATTTTTCTAATCATTCCCTTACCACATATATGGTTTGGAAGACATCCAAATGGTTGAGTACAAATAATGTTTTCAAATCCAGATTCAATTAATTCAACCATTTCAGCTGTAAGTAACCAACCTTCACCCATCTTATTACCATAACCAATAATATCTTTTACAAGAATCTTTGTATGGCTAAATGATGATGGTGCATCAAAACTGTATTTCTTCATTGAATCAATCATATAGCGTTCATAACTAAATCCAATGTTTAGTAAGAATGTCATAATCTTTTTCTTAATAGAAGAACCACCATATAAATTAATATCATCAATACGTGTATCGATACAATATAGAATAAAGTTTAATATACCAGGTAGGTTATATTCACAATCTTGACTTCTTAAGAATTCTTCTAGATTGTTATTACCTAGTGCAGCATATTTAACATATATTTCTCCAACAATTCCTACCTTAACTTTAGGAACCTTTTTTATTTCTATTTTCTTAAAATCGGCACAAATTAGATCCATTATTGCACTAAATTCTTTACCCTTATATCCTTTTTTATTATCAAACATATCAGATAATTTATTAGTCCAATAATTAACCATCTTAGCTGTTTCACCACTATTTATTTCATATGGTTCAATTTGATTTTTTAAATACATTATTAAATCACCATAAACAAGGCAAGCTAACATATATCTAATCATCTTTAATGTAATCTTAAATCCTTTTTCAAGATTACTCATATTTAAACTAACAACAGGAATATAGTCAAATCCGGCTTTATCTAGAGCTTTTCTAAGTAGATGAATGTAGTTGGAAGCACGACATCCTCCACCAGTTTGTGTAATACATAAAGCAACTTTATGAGTATCATATTTTCCTGATTTTAAAGCATCAATAAACTGGCCTATTACAAGTAATGCTGGATAGCATGTATCGTTATGCACATATTTTAATCCTTCTTGTACTACGTTTCTACTCATATTATCAAGTAAAGCTACATTATATCCAAATGATTCAAAGACTCTAATTAACATTGAAAAATGTATTGGAGCCATAGAAGGTACTAATATAGTATGAGTTTTACGCATTTCTTTTGTAAAATGAGCACTCATTATTTTCCCTCCTTTTCTTTGATTGCAGCTAGTAAACTTCTAAGTCTAATCTTAACAGCACCTAGGTTTGCAATTTCATCAATTTTTATTTGTGTATATATCTTACCTGAACCTTCAAGTATAGATCTAACTTCATCAGTTGTAATAGCATCAACGCCACAACCAAAAGATACTAATTGAACTAAATGCATATCAGGTTGAGTTGTAATATATTTTGCAGCACTATATAATCTTGCATGATAAGTCCATTGATTTAATACATGAGTTTCAACTTTAGGAACTCTATTACTAATTACATCTTCACTAATAATAGCTACTTTAAATGATGCAAGTAATTTATCAATATCATGATTAATTTCAGGATCTATATGATATGGTCTACCTGATAAAACAATAATAGTAGAACCTTTTTCTCTTGCTCTATTAATTATTTCATTACCATATGATTTGATATCATCCATATATCTGTAATACTCTTTAAAACCAAGTTTAGTTGCTTCTTTAACTTCCTTTAGAGTAACATCAATATTATATTTATGTAGTATTTCAGTCATCTTAACTGGGAATTCTTTTCTATGCAATCCTATATAGTCATTAATAAATGTAATGTTTTTAACACCTTGCATATTTCCTTTTATAACTTCAGGATAATAAGCAACAACAGGACAGTTATAATGATTATCTGATTGATGTTCATCTAAATTATAACTCATACAAGGATAGAATATAGTTTGAATACCTTGATCAAGTAACCATTCCATATGACCATGCATTAATTTTGCAGGGAAACATACAGTATCACTTGGAATTGAAGTTTGTCCTTTTAAATATAATTCTCTAGTAGAGAATGGCGAATTAACAACTTCAAATCCTAGACTTGTAAAGAAAGTATGCCAAAATGGAAGAAGCTCATACATGTTTAATCCCATTGGTAAGCCAATTTTGCCTCTTTTACCTAAAATTGGTTGATAATTTCTTAAGCAGTTTCTCTTATATTCATAAATGTTTGTAGTTATATCTAATTCTTTTTTAGTTATAGGACGTTCACAACGATTCCCTGAAATAAACTTTTTACCTTCAGCAAAGAAGTTTACTGTAAGCATACAGTTATTATTGCATAAACCACAGTTAATATTTTTAACTTCATGCTTGAATTTCTTTACTTCTTCGTAATTTATTATTGTTGATTCATCATGATACTTTTTCCATTTTCTAAGACAATATAAAGCAACACCATATGCACCCATTAAACCAGCTATGTTAGGTCTAACAACCTCTAAATCTAATTCTTTTTCGAATGCTCTAAGTACGCAGTCGTTAAAGAAAGTACCACCTTGTACAACGATACGTTCACCTAATTCTTTTTTAGATGTTGCTCTTATAACTTTATATAATGCATTTTTTACAACACTAATTGATAAACCAGCACTAATATTTTCAATTGTTGCACCATCTTTTTGTGCTTGCTTAACACTTGAATTCATAAATACTGTACAACGACTTCCTAAATCAACAGGATTATCTGCTTTTAATCCTAATTTAGCAAAATCTTCAATTTTATAACCAAGTGCACTAGCAAATGTTTGTAAGAAAGAACCACATCCAGAAGAACATGCTTCATTTAAAAAGATGTTATCGATTGTTCCATCTTTAATCTTAAAGCACTTAATATCTTGCCCACCTATATCAATAATGAATTCTACATCAGGCATGAAACGTTTAGCAGCTGTATAATGAGCCATAGTTTCAACAATACCATAATTAGTTTGGAATGCATTCTTTACTAAATCCTCGCCATAACCAGTTACACCACTAGATGCTATTTTTAAATTTGGATGATTCTTATAAAATTCTTCTAGATAATGTCTAATAATTGGAATAGGATTACCACTATTAGATCTATAGATTGAATCTAATATATCTCCGTCTTCATTAATTACAACAAGCTTAATAGTAGTAGAACCAGAGTCAATACCAATAAATACATTACCTTCATATTTATTAATATCAATCATTTCAACTCTTTCTTTATTATGACGATTAATAAATTCATTATATTCATCATCATTTTTAAATAAAGGTTCAATTGAGTTATATGTATGAGAATATTCATAGTTTTCTAGATTCTTAATAAGTTCATTTATGTTTACTTCCTCTTTAGAACATAAAGCAGTACCAAGTGAAACGTAATAAAGGCTATTTTCAGGGCAAATTCCAGTAATTTTTAAAACATCATCAAAACTTTTTCTAAGTTCTGATAAGAAAGTTAGTGGTCCACCTAAATATAATACCTTACCTTTAATAGGTCTACCTTGAGCTAGACCAGCAATTGTTTGGTTAACTACTGCTCTAAAGATAGATGCACTAATGTCTTCTTTTAAAGCACCTTGATTTATTAGTGGTTGTATATCACTTTTAGCAAATACACCACAACGAGATGCTATTGTATATATTTTTTTATAGTTTTTAGCCATTTCATTCATTTCTAGGTTGCCTAGATTTAAAAGGGTTGCCATTTGGTCTATAAATGCACCAGTACCACCAGCACAAGAACCATTCATTCTAACTTCTAAGCCATTTGATAAGAATAATATTTTAGCATCCTCACCACCAAGCTCAATAATACAATCTACATCACCTAAAAACTTATTTGCAGCAACTCTAGTTGCATAAACTTCTTGTACAAAAGGAATCTTACAGCTTTCTGCAAACCCCATACCTGCAGAACCAGCCATAGATAAATAAACTTTTTCATCTTTTACAAAGTCCTTAATCTTTCCTAGTACCTCAATAGTCTTTTGAATAATTTGTGAATAGTGACGTTCATACATATTAAAGATAATTTCATCTTTATCATTTAATATGACACATTTAATTGTAGTTGATCCAATATCTAAACCTACTCTCATAAATTATCCTCCTTAAATAGCATACTTAATAATTATACATTATTAAGATTTTAAAGTCAAATAATTTACACAATTACAATAATTGTGTATAATAATTATGGTGATTAGTATGATGCATGTAGAAGATGTTAAAGAAAAGAAACTAAAATTATTACTACATTGTTGCTGTGCTCCTTGTAGTAGCTACTCATTTTTGTATTTGTCTGATAAATTCCATATAACTGCATATTTTTATAATCCAAATATAATGCTTAAAGAAGAACATGATAAGAGATTAAATGAACTTAAAAGATTAATTAAAGAAATGAATTTAGATATAGAAGTTATAGAAGAATATGATAGCGAATTTTTAAAAATAGCTAAGGGACTTGAAAATGAACCGGAACGTGGTAAAAGATGTACTTTATGCTATGAACTTAGACTTAGAAAATGCGCCAATCTAGCGAAAAAACAAGGTTTTGATTTATTTAGCACAACACTATCTATTTCACCATATAAAGATGCTAAAAGATTAAACGAAATAGGATATAACTTAGAAAAAGAATTGGGCGTTGAATATTTATATTTAGACTTAAAGAAAAACGATGGATATAAAAAATCCATCGAACTATCTAAAAAATATAATTTATATCGCCAAAATTATTGTGGTTGTATTTATTCTATGAAAAAAGGAGAAGCAAAATAATAGCTTCTCCTTATTTTATTTAAAGTAATCAAATTCACCAGTTTGAACAAAGCTTAATGCTTTATTTCTGTAGAATTCAGAAACATCTTGTGCAATTCCAATTGCTTGTTCAATTTCGCATTCATATTCTGGCTTGTTTAAGAATGAATATTTATCATTAACATCAATTTCAAAAATTAAGAATTCATCTGTAACTTCAATTTTTGTTGGTTTAGCTCCTTGCTTAGGTGCTGATACTCTCATTTGCTTATCATTCCTCATAGTTAGATTAATGTAGTAGTCACCTTGAATGAAGCACTTTCTAACCATTGCGTTATCTACTAATAAGTTAGAACCAAATCCTTGAATTCTATCAGATACATAATCTGTTGGATTTTCTTTGATTTCTTCAGTTGCTACTTTTGTTTGAATTGAGAAACCACAGAAATTAAATGGTGAATCACTATAATCTTCAAAGAAAGAACCAATGTTATCAACAACTTCAACCATTTTATCTAATAAAACTTCATCATTAATGTTTTCTGCATTAATTGCTTGGATTTCAATTGATTGATCTGTTATAACAATATTAAATAATTTATCTTTATCGTTGCAGATTAAACGTGGAATATTTAGTGGTGCTTTACTATCAGCATTTGTTTTTCTAATTTCAGTTATGTATTTACCAATTTTACCTACAACTTCTTCAATATTTTCATTTACATCACGCATATCTATTGTATTAATACGATATACAGCATTAACAATTTTCATAATAATACCCCTTTCATACAACTTTAATTATATAATAAATATAATTTTTTTACTAGCATTATTTTAACTATCAAGTTATAATTAAATAGGAAAGGAGCATAATCTTAAGAATAAGATTATAATAAGTTTTATGTTAGAATTAGAAATAAAAAAAATAGGAATAAATGGTGAAGGAATTGCTTATTATAATAGAAAAATAGTATTTGTTGATAATGCCCTTCCAAAAGAGAAAGTAAAAGTTGAAGTTGTAGAAGAAACTGATAAATTCATTAAAGCTGATTTAAAAGAAATAATTGTTAAATCTCCATTTAGAGTAGAACCAAAATGTGATAGGTTTTATGAATGTGGTGGATGCAATTTAATGCACGTTAAATATGATGAACAATTAAATATGAAAAGAGAATTAGTAATTGAAGCACTAGAAAAATATAGTGGATTAAATCCAAGAAAATTTGAAATCAAAAAAACTATTGGAATGTCTAATCCATTTAATTATAGAAATAAAGTTAGTGCACCTATTAAAGATCTAAATGGATGTGCTTGGGGAATGTATAAACCTAATACAAATCATCTAGTTATTTTGCATGATTGCCCTGTACAATATAGTGATTTAAATAATTGCTTAAATGTGATAGTTAAATTAATGGATAAATTAGGATTTAAGCCAAAATCTAAGAATGAAGGACTAATAAAATATGTAGTAGCAAGACAATCAAATTATACAAAAGAAATACAAGTAACATTAGTTCTAGCTGAAACTAAAACTGATGTTACTCCGTTAGTTTTGGAAATAAAAAATATTAAAAATGTTGTATCAGTTTATACAGATATAAATAAAGGTGAATCACCTGATATATTTGGAAATAAACTAAAAAAACATTATGGTGAGGATTATATTACTGATAAGTTAGATAAGTATTATTTTAATTTGCTTCCTAATGCATTCTTTCAGTTAAATCCTAGTCAAGCTGTTGTATTATATAATGAAGCCAAAAAGGCAGCTAAATTATCTTTAAAAGAAAAAGTAGTAGATTGTTACTGTGGTGTTGGTACTATTTCTATTTGGGTTTCTAATTTAGCTAAAGAAGTAATTGGAATAGAAAACAATAAAGAAGCAATCAAATCAGCTAAAGAGAATGCAGAAGCAAATAAAATAAAAAATGTTAATTTCATTTGCGGTGATGCATCAACTGAATTAGATAAAATAAATGATATGGATGTAATAATAGCTGATCCACCTAGAAGTGGAATGAGAGATTTAGTTTATAAGATTTTAGATAAAGAACCTAAGAGATTAGTATATGTTAGTTGTAACCCATCAACTTTAGCAAAGGACATTAAAATTTTATCTAAAAAATATGAGGTAAGATACATTCAACCAATTGATATGTTTCCACAAACATCAAATGTTGAAGCTGTATGTAGTTTGAGTTTAAGAAAGTAATATTTTGTAGATTTCTTGATTAGATAAAATTAAAGGGAAGATAATTAATTGTAAATGGTCCTAAAAATAATTAGGACTTTTTCTTTTATACTTGAAGTTCCTATGATACAATATGTATAAACAATAATCTATATTAATAATTTAATAAAGGAGGGGTAATATGGGAAACATACTTTATTTTTATATTTTTAAGAACAATGAATTAAAAATATTAGAATGTAAAAGAATGAGTGTAGATAAGTATTATCTAGATAACGGGAAGACTAGAACAAGAGATGAAGAAAGACATCCAATTAATGTGGCTTATGGAAGTACAAAAGAAATAATAATGTTTTCAAATGATAAAAACAACATTGATGAATTTTTTAGAACAGGTATTGCTTTTATTAATAAGCAATTATCAAAATATAAAAGACAATTTGATAGACTTGATTATGATAAAGAAAATGACAAAATAAAAAAACTTGAAGTTATAATTGGAACATATCATGACATATTAAAAGATATGTTTGCTTATGAACTTGATAATCTTAAGACACAATAGATAAAAGCCCTAAATTTTATAGGGCGATTATTTTTTAAAAAAACATATTGACAATCGTCAATGTATTGTGATAATATATTGATAGACATCAATGTAAAGGAGAAAACAATATGACAAATGATGCATTTTTAAAAAGAATAAAACTAATAAGTGATGAAACAAGATTAAAGATAATACAATACTTGTCTGATAATGGAACCAAGTGTGCTTGTAGAATTTTAGAAGAACTTAATATTACACAAGGCACATTGTCTCATCATATGAAAGTTTTATGCCTTGAAAATATCACTACATGCAAAAAAGAAGGTAAATGGTGTTATTATACATTAAATAAAGAAGCTATTTGTGATTTGACTTATTTTTTAATGGATATTTGTAAGACTAAAGAAAATGACGAAAAATGTTGTTGTTGTGAGGGAAAATAATGAATCATCAAGAATTGGCTTTAAAATATTTTAATATGAGGTTTCATTGTTCACAAGCAGTACTTGCAGCATATAGTGATTTAACAAAATTAAGTGTTGATGAATCACTTAAATTAGGCTCTTGCTTCGGCTCAGGTATGCGCCAAGGAGAAGTTTGTGGTGCAGCAACAGGTGCTTTAATGGTTTTAGGATTAATATTTGGATATACTGACCCGAATAATAAGGAACAATCTAATAGAATTAATGATAAATTCTTAAAAAGATTTAAAGAAGAAAACGGCTCATATCTTTGTAATGAATTATTAAAGTGTGACATAAGAACAATAGAAGGTGTTAATTACGCTAGAAAGAATAATCTATTTACTGAGTTTTGCCCTAAAATGGTTTTAAGTGCAACCCTTATATTAAATGAAATAATAAAAGAAGAAAGAAAATAAACTAACAATAAACTGCCATAATAAATTATTATGGCTTTTTAATTTCTTTATTGCACTTAGAAAATTGTTTTGATATAATTGTTATGGTAGTTAAAACATTAGTTTTATAAACTAATTAAATATAGAAAAAAGGAGAATTGAAAAATGAAAATTTCAGCATTACAAAAAGCTAGATATGAATACCAACCTAAACTTCCTGGAATGTTAAGAAATGGTGTTGAAAATATCTGCGTAAAAGAAGGAAAAGAAACTGAATCTGTAGCTGATCAAGCTAAGATTAAAGCATTATTCCCAGAAACTTATGGAAAGAAAGAAATTACTTTTGAAAAAGGCAAGAACACAGCTGTAGCTAAAAGCCAAGTTGTAGGTGTAATCCTATCTGGCGGACAAGCTCCAGGTGGACACAACGTTATTTGTGGTTTATATGATGCTTTAAAGAAAGCTAACAAAGGAAACAAATTAATCGGATTTAAGGGAGGTCCATCTGGACTAATTGAAGATTCATTTGTTGAATTTGATGATGCATTTATTGATGCATATAGAAATACTGGTGGATTTGATATTATCGGTTCAGGTAGAACAAAACTTGAAACAGTAGAACAATTCAAGATTGCAACAGAAGTTTGTAAGAAGCATGGAATTACTGCGATTGTAATCATTGGTGGAGATGATTCTAATACTAATGCTGCTGTACTTGCAGAATACTTTGCTCAAAACAAGGCTGGTGTACAAGTTATTGGTTGCCCAAAAACTATTGATGGTGACTTAAAGAATGATGATATTGAATGTTCATTTGGTTTCGATACAGCAACTAAGACATATTCAGAATTAATAGGAAATATTGAAAGAGATTGTAACTCAGCTAAGAAATATTGGCACTTTGTAAAAGTTATGGGTAGAAGTGCTTCACACGTTGCTCTAGAATGCGCTCTTGAAACTCAACCTAACATTTGCTTAATTAGTGAAGAAGTTGAAGCAAAGAAGATGAGCTTAGCACAAATTGCTAACCAAATTGCTGATTCAGTAGTTGCAAGAAGCAAGAAAGGTATGAACTTCGGTGTAGCTATTATTCCTGAAGGTGTTGTTGAATTCGTTCCTGAATTCAAGAAATTAATTTCAGAAATCAATGAATTATTAGCTGGAAGTAAAGCTGAAAAATTCAACAGTTTAAATTCATGGGCTGAAAAATATGATTTCATTAAGAGTGGTTTAACAGCTGAATCATTTAATGTATTTGACATTTTACCTCAAACTATTCAACAACAATTATTCTTAGAAAGAGATCCTCATGGAAACGTACAAGTTTCATTAATTGAATCAGAAAAATTATTCAGTGCTTTAGTTAAAGATGTTTTAGCTAAGAAGAAAGCAGCTGGAGAATATAATGGTAAATTTAATGCATTACATCATTTCTTCGGTTATGAAGGAAGATGTGCATTCCCATCTAACTTTGATGCAGATTACTGCTATTCACTAGGATACAATGCATTCATGTTAATCCAATATGGATTTAATGGATATCTATCAAAGGTTTCTAACCTTTCAAAACCAGCTAATGAGTGGGTTGCTGGAGGTATGCCTATTACTAAGATGATGAACATTGAAAGAAGACATGGTGAAGATAAACCAGTTATCAGAAAAGCATTAGTAGAACTTGATGGTGCACCATTTAAATACTTCGAAGCTCATAGAAATGAATGGGCAGAAAACACTTGCTACTTATATCCAGGTGCAATTCAATATTATGGACCATCTGAAGTATGTGATTTAACAACTAGAACACTTGCTTTAGAAAAAGGCGTAAAAATTGACTAATTAATTTAATTATTAAACACTACCTTGAAAAAGGTGGTGTTTTTTTATGCAAATTAGTGACATTACAATGTTATAATAATTATGAAAGAAAGTGATATTTCTAAAGCACAATATGAAACATTATATAAATTGTCAAAAGTATTAGATTGTAGCGTTGACGATTTAGTCTTATAAAATAAATTAATATTTTAATAATAGATTGTTTGTTGTATAATAATAATGGTGATTAAAATGAGCGAACTTAAAAAAAGTATTCTTATTACAGCAATAAGCTTTGTTGCATTTATAATACTTATTATTCTACTTAAAACAGTAGATGTAAAAGATATATATGATGCAAAAGAAGTTGGACTTGCAGGATTTAACAAGACGTATTATAAACCATACAATAAAACAATAGATATAATTAGTGATGTTATATTTTATCTTGTAATAGCATTTAATGTGTTCTTGATTGTTTTAGCAGCAATGAAAATGGCTAAAGCTAAATCAATTAAAATAGATGCTAAATTCTATATTTATTTTGGTTTATTAGCACTTGCGATTGTATTATGGTTAGTATTTGATAAAGTTTTAGAAATAAACACAAGGCCTAATATAATTGATGGGAAAATAGAAGGATCTTTTCCATCAACACATGTATTTGTTACAACATATATAATGTTAGCTAGTCCTTATTTGTTTTTGAAAATGGAAGGCAATGATTCAAACAAACTTGATTTAGAAGGTGTTATAACTATTATATTTATGGTTATAATGTGTGCAATGGTACTACTTAGATTATATGCTGGAGTACACTGGATTACTGACTGTATTGGCGGTGTATTATTAGGCATATTCATATATGGACTATTCTATTTAATAACAAATATAATAAAGAGTAAAAAGTCGCAAGAATAAGCGACTTTTTATTATTTTTAAGGTCATTTTTAATAAAAGAAAAGTTAATTAAAATAATTATTTTATAAAAATAATATTTTATTTAATTGTTTTTTCTATTAATTATTGATATAATTAATTTGGTGTGAGGTTACAATATATTATAGAAAGAGAGTGAATTTATGGGCGTTAAAATTGTAGATACAGCTTTAAGAGATGGACCACAATCATTAATTGCAACACGTATTACTACTGAAGAAGTATTAGCTGCAGCAAAAGATATGGATAATGCAGGATACTATGCTATGGAAGTATGGGGTGGAGCAACATTTGATGCTTGCTTAAGATTTTTAAATGAAGATCCTTGGGAGCGTTTAAGAGAAATCCGTAAAGTTTGTAAAAACACAAAATTACAAATGTTATTCCGTGGACAAAACATTTTAGGATATCATCATTATGCTGATGATGTAGTTGAAAAGTTTGTTCAAAAATCAATTGAAAACGGAATAGATATCATTAGAGTATTTGATGCACTAAATGATATTAGAAATTTAAAGAGTGCTGTTGAAGCAACAAAGAAGTATAAAGGACATTGTCAAATAGCTTTAAGTTATACAACAAGTCCAATTCATACTATTGAGTACTATGTAAATCTTGCAAAGGAAGTAGAAAAGCTTGGTGCTGACTCTCTTTGTATTAAAGATATGGCTGGTGTTTTACTACCAGATGCTGCTTATGAGCTTATTAGTAAATTAAAAGCAAATACAAAACTTCCAATTGAATTACATTCACATTGTACTGGTGGTATTTGCCAATTAACTTATATGAAAGCAATTGAAGCTGGTGTTGATATTATTGATACTGCATTATCTCCATTCTCAGATGGAACAAGTCAACCAACAACAGAAGCTTTCAACTATGCTTTAAAGGGAACAAAATATGATCCAAAATTAAATCAAGATGCCCTTGATAAAGCAGCTGCTACATTATCTAAGACTAAACAAAAATATTTAGATAATGGTACACTTAACCCAAAATCATTAGGTGTTAATCCTAACATTTTAAAATATCAAGTTCCAGGTGGAATGCTTTCTAACTTAATGAGTCAATTAAAAGCTCAAGGTGCTATGGATAAATACGATGAAGTATTAAAAGAGGTACCACGTGTTAGAAAAGATATGGGTTATCCACCACTTGTTACACCACTATCTCAAATGGTTGGTACACAAGCAGTTATGAATGTTATAACTGGTGAAAGATATAAAATGGTTCCAAAAGAAATTAAAGAATATCTACATGGAAATTATGGTGCTGCACCTGCTCCAGTAGATGAAGCTATAAAGAAGCAAATTATTGGTGATGATGAAGTTATAACTTGTCGTCCAGCTGATTTAATTGCTCCTGAATTTGAAGCTTATAAAGAAAAATACAAAGATTTAGTTAAATCTGATGAAGATGTATTATCAATTGCTCTATTTGAAAATGTAGCAATTAAATTCTTAGAAGAAAAATATAATCCAAGACCAAAGATTGAAGCAATTATAGATGAATTCAATCTTAATGTAAGGTAGGTGTTAGTTTATGTTGTATGCTGTAATTAGCCCTGAAAAACAAGCTGACTTTGGTTTTGTAGATGGTTTAATACCTTCATTAATTTGTATTTTAATAGTATTCTTTGTTTTAGCATTACTTGCAACTATACTTTGGTTAGTTAATAAGATTAAATGGTTAGATGTAAAAGAACAACCAAAACAACAAGTAAGTACTACAAGTAATGTAGAAAGAATGCATATTGATTTTGAAGCTCTAGATGATGATGCAAAAGCTGCAGTTTTAGCTGCAACAATCGATTATAGAGAAGAATGCAAAACTGATGTTGAATTAATAAGTGTAAAGGAAATTTAGGAGGATAATATGAAAATTTATAAGGTAAAAGTAAACGGAAAAGTTTATGAAGTTGAACTTGAAAGTGTTAGTGAAACAAATGGAACAATAGTTAGCGAAAAAAAGAATGATGCACCTGCTTCAGCAGCACCTGCTGCAAGTGGTGAAGGTACACCACTTTTAAGCCCAATTCAAGGTACAGTTTTAAAGATCAATGTAAGTGAAGGATCAGCTGTTAAAAAGGGTGATGTACTATTAGTTATTGAAGCTATGAAACTAGAAAACGACATCGTTGCGCCAAAAGATGGAGTTGTTAAAGGAATTAAAGTAAGTAAAGGACAAACTGTAAGTAGTAAAGAACAATTATTAATAATCGGATAATTATATGTGGGATTTAATTGTTGATTTCTTTAAAAGCACAGGTATTGCTGGTATATTCCAAGGCGATGGCTGGAAAAATCTCTTAATGATTATCCTTGCCTTGGTAATTATATTTGTCGCAATATTTAAAGATGCTGAACCTTATTTACTTATTCCAATCGGTGTTGGTATGTTACTTGCTAACATGTCAATGCTATCTAGTAATATTGGCGACTGGATTTTCAATCACCAAGCTGCAGTATATGATGAAATAACTGGAGAATTGGTTACTGCTGAATCTTATTCAGGCTTGCTCGGATACTTGTACATGGGAGTTAAAACAGGTATATATCCTTGTTTAATCTTCTTAGGTATTGGAGCTACAACAGACTTTGGACCACTAATTAGTAATCCAAAGACTATGATTTTAGGAGCTGCTGCTCAAATTGGTATTTTCTTAACATTCTTAGGTGCTTTAGCATTAGGATTTGCTCCAAATGTAGCATCTAGTATTGGTATTATAGGTGGAGCTGATGGACCTACAGCTATATTAGTTACTAAGTCATTAGCACCAGAGTATTTAGCAAGTATAAGTGTTGCTGCATATTCATATATGGCACTTGTACCATTCATTCAACCACCAATTATTAGACTTCTTACAACTAAGAAAGAGCGTCAAATAAAGATGCAAGAATTAAAGCCAGTTAGTAAGAAGAAAAAGATTTTATTCCCTGTTATTACAATGTTCGTTTGTATTATATTAATACCTAGTTGTGCACCATTAATTGGATGCTTAATGTTAGGTAACTTAATTAAGGAAAGTGGCGTAGTTCCTAAATTAACTGAAGCTGCTGGAAATACAATTTTATACACTGTAACTATCCTATTAGGATTATGCGTAGGTGCTACAGCTACAGGAGATAACTTCTTAACTGTTGATACATTAAAGATCTTCGCATTAGGTATCTGTGCATTTGCTATTGCTACAGCTGCTGGTGTATTATTCGGAAAGTTAATGAGTCTATTAGATCATGGAAAGACAAACCCAATGATTGGTGCTGCTGGTGTTTCCGCTGTACCTATGGCTGCTAGAGTAGTACATAAAGAAGGCTTAAGAGAAGACCCTGAAAACTTCTTATTAATGCATGCAATGGGACCTAACGTTGCTGGTGTAATCGGTAGTGCAGTTGCTGCTGGATTACTATTATTATTATTCTTATAATTAAAATGACTGATGTTTATGCATCAGTCTTTTTTTATTTCATAAAATAGTCTATAATTATTTTGAGGGTGTGATTACCATGGTTATAGAACTAGACGTTATTGATTCAACAAATAATTACATAAGATGTCATTTAGATGAGCTTGATAATTATTCTTTAGTTACAGCCAAGCATCAAACAAAGGGTAAAGGTAGAATTACTAGAAGCTGGTATGATGATAAAAATAGCCTAACATCATCAGTTCTAATTAAAGATGTAAAAGGAGATCCAAAACATCTTAGTTTAATAACATCATATGCGATTTTTAAAGCATTAAAAGAACTAGATTTAGATGTATTAATCAAGTGGCCAAATGATATATTTTTAAATAATAAAAAGCTATGTGGAATTTTAATTGAAACTATCATAACTGATAAAATAGATGCGATTATTGGATTTGGCATAAATACCAATACTAAGGCATTTCCAGAGTCTATCATTGCTACGTCAATACTCCTTGAAAAAGGAATAGAAATTGATAATCTAAAGCTATCGAAAAGAATATGCGAACTTATTATTGATGCATATGAAAATGTTGATTTTAAAGAAGTCATTGAGTTAAACAAAAAGTATTCTTATCTAATGGGTAAGAAAGTTAGATTAAATTATTATGGTGATGGTATAGAGGGAGTAGTAAAAGATTTAGATGAAAGCGGAAACATCATTATTGATACGGGAATTAGCCAAATTGGAGTATTTTCAGGCGAATTAACGCTCATAAAGTAGGTGTAAACGCTTAAAATATTTAGTAAATTTCCCTTTTATAAATGAAAATAAAGGGTTTACAAAAAAAAATATGTATGTTATTATTAAAATGTAGCAACATATGGCGACACAAAATTTTTGAAAAAAGAGGTAAAAAAAGCTATGGCAAATTTAAGTATGAAACACATTTACAAAGTTTACCCTGGTGGAGTAAAAGCTGTAAATGACTTTACAATGGAAATCGAAGACAAAGAATTTATCGTATTCGTAGGACCATCTGGTTGTGGTAAATCTACAACACTAAGAATGATCGCTGGTCTTGAAGATATCACTGCCGGTGAATTAAAGATTGATGAAGATGTAGTTAATGATTACTTACCAAAAGATAGAAATATCGCAATGGTTTTCCAAAACTATGCGTTATATCCTCATATGACAGTATTCAATAACATCGCTTATTCATTAAAAATTGCAAAATATCCAAAGGAAGAAATTAAGCAAAGAGTACAAACTGCTGCTTACATTCTAGAAATTGAAGAATACCTAGATAGAAAACCAAAAGCTCTATCAGGTGGTCAACGTCAAAGAGTTGCTTTAGGACGTGCTATCGTACGTGAACCAAAAGTATTCTTACTAGACGAGCCTCTATCAAACCTAGATGCAAAATTAAGAGCATCCATGCGTACTGAAATTTCTAACCTACACAAGAAATTACAAACTACATTTATTTATGTAACACATGACCAAGTTGAGGCCATGACAATGGGTACTAGAATCGTTGTTATGAAGAGTGGATACATTCAACAAATCGATACTCCTAGAAACCTTTTCAACTATCCAGGAAATAAATTCGTTGCTGGATTCATCGGTACTCCTCAAATGAACTTCTATGATGGTACTGTATTAAAGACTGGTTCATCAGTAACATTCTCATTAGATTGTGGTGTTAAAATCAATATGCCATATTCATTAGCAAATAGAATTCCTATTCGTTATATGAATGGTAATAAGCCAGTTACTGTAGGTATTAGACCTGAAAACGTAACAGTATACAACGAAAAGAAGATGTCATTAGAAGACTATGAAATCGTTGATGTTTATGTAAACTTAGTAGAAATTCTTGGATCTGAAACATTAGTTTATGGATATTTCGGTGATGGAACAGTTCAAGACAATGAATCAAAAGTTACAGTTAAGACTCTTGATGATGTTGATATTCATTCAGGAGATATTATTAAAGCTGCTATTGAAAAGAAAAAGGTACATGTATTTGATGCTATTACAGAAGAAAGAATCAAAGAAAGAGTACCAAAGAATGTTACATTCCAAGGAACAGTTGCTGGAAGTCAATTAACAGTTGTTGGTAACGCTATTGACCTACCAGGAGCAATCGCTGATTATGTTGAAGATGGTAAAGTTGATGTTGTTATCCCAACTAAGGCAGTTACACTTGGAAAAGGAAACATTAAGGCTAAAGTAGTATTAAGAGAAGATGTTGATGATTGTATTCTATATGAATTAAACGTTAATGGAAATGTTATGTTTGCTACAACAGAACATGGTGTTGATGTTGATGATGATACAACTATCGATATTGACTTAAAGCAAATCATGCTTGATGCTGAAGCTTATGAAATTGCACCACTTGACATGGATGTTACATTCAGTGGATCAATTATGAGAGATAAACAACCTGGTAACCCTAACCAATGTAGATTCTTCATTGAAGGTTACTCATGCATCGCTCCTGACTTCATGGTTCGTAAGATCTATAAGTCTAAGGGTAGATCTTCATGGACAACTTCATTAGATTTCAAAGTATCTATTTATCAAGTTTCTGAAAATGATGAAGAAGGTATCCCATGTAAGGTTGATACAGTTCTTGATTATGGTAGAGAAAGATTCGTTAAAGTTATCGTTAATGGTAAAGAATATATTATCCCATCTAAAGAAAAACAAGTTGGTGATGAATTCTACATTACATTAAACTTCGATGAAACTACAGTAATCGACTCTGGTCTTGACATTATCTTAGTATAATTCAAAAATTTTAAGAGCATTCCTATTGGAGTGCTCTTTTTTTATTAATGTACTCCATGGAATTTGTGCATCAGGTTGCTGCATAATCTCATCAGTAGCAAAATCTTTGAAATAAAAAAACTTCTCGCAAAATGCAAGAAGTTTTATTTTTAAATATTATCCTAATGTAACAACTACATCATGAGTTCCATTTTCGAATGGTGGAATTACATTACCCATAACAGTCTTACCATCAACAGTCATATTAACTACACCCTTACATACATGTTTAGGGTTGTTGATTGTAATGTTGTATGTAGCACCTCTAAATTGTCTAGAAGCCTTAAATCCGTTCCATTCAGCTGGAATTGATGGATCAACCTTTAATCCATCGAAATCTGGTTGAATACCTAAAATATATTGGCTAATAGCTACCATGTTCCAAGCAGCAGTACCAGTTAACCATGAGTTCTTTCCTTGACCGAAGTTCTTACCAGTTTGACCAACATCAGAGCCAGCATCCTTACCACCGATCATTTGTCCATAAACATATGGTTCAGTCTTATGAATATCAGAAGTTTCTTCAGTGAATGCAGGAGCAATCTTTGAATAGTATTCGAATGCTTTATCTCCTCTACCAGCATAAGCTTCAGCACAGATTATCCATGCATTGTTATGAGTGAAGATACCAGCATTTTCTTTATATCCACCTGGATAAGTAGAAATTTCACCATATTGGATGTAATACTTAGTGAAGCAAGGATTATTTAATACTAATCCGAACTTAGTATTTAAGTACTTATCAATTGAGTTTAAAGTCTTAATGTCTGCGCCTTGATCCTTACCGATTTCTGACATAACAGCAAATCCTTGAGGTTCAATGAAGATTTTACCTTCTTCACATTCTTTAGAACCCATCTTTGCACCAGTAGCATCATAAGCTCTTAAGAACCAATCTCCATCAAAGGCATATTTCATTACATTTTCTTTCATCTTGTCGATTTCAGCTTGAGCTTTAGCAGCTTCAGCATTCTTTCCTAAATGCTTTAAAATAGCAACATAGTTAGGTCCTGTGTAAGTGAATAGAGTTGCTACGAAAATTGATTCAGCAATCTTTGAATATCCACCTTCAGCTTTGAATTTAGGGTTTGTATAAGTTTGGAATGATTCACCTGGAGTATCTGAGTAACATGATAAGTTAATACAGTCATTCCAGTCAGCACGCATTGCTAGAGGAAGTCCATGAGGTCCTAAATTATTAACGATATGATAGAATGATACATCTAAGTGCTTTAACATAGTTTCAGCAACGCTCATATCATTGTCATAAGGTACCATTTCATCTAGAATAGTCCAATCTCCTGTTTCTTTGATGTATGCAGAAACAGATAAAATCATCCATAGTGGGTCATCTGAGAAGTCTCCACCGATATCAGCGTTACCTTTCTTAGTAAGTGGTTGATATTGATGGTAACATCCACCATCTTGTAATTGAGTAGAAGCTATATCAATAATTCTTTCTCTTGCTCTATCAGGAATTTGATGTACGAAACCTAAGATATCTTGGTTAGAATCTCTAAATCCCATACCTCTACCGATACCTGATTCGAAGTAAGAAGCAGAACGTGATAAGTTAAATGTAACCATACATTGATATTGGTTCCAAATATTAACCATTCTATCTACTTTATCATTTGGAGTTTCTACTGATAGAATTCCAAGTAATTTATCCCAAGCAGCCTTTAATTCAGCTAAACCTGCTTGAACTTTTTCAGGTGTATTATACTTTTCAATCATTTCTAAAGCTTTAACTTTATTGATTGTTTTACCATCAGCTTCAAATTTTTCATCAACTGGCATTTCAACATAACCTAAGATGAATACTAAAGTCTTAGTTTCGCCTGGAGCTAATGTAATTTCTTTATAGTGTGAAGCAATTGGAGACCAACCATCAGCAAATGAGTTAGTAGCTTTTCCGTTTAATACTGCTTCAGGATTATTAAATCCATTATATAATCCTATAAATGAATCTCTATCTGTATCATATCCATCAATAGTATCATTTACAGAATAGAATGCATAGTGATTTCTTCTGTCTCTATATTCTGTCTTATGATAAATTACAGAATCCTTAACTTCAACTCTACCAGTTGAGAAGTTTCTTTGGAAGTTTGTACAGTCATCTTGTGCATCCCATAAACACCATTCAGCAAATGAGAATAGTTTGAATGTTCTGTCAGCAGAAGATTCGTTTGTTAAAACTACTTGTTGAACTTCACCGTTGTAGTTTTGTGGTACAAAGAATGTAACACTTGCTTTTAAGCTATCCTTCTTACCAGTAATGATAGTATAACCCATACCATGACGGCATTCATAAGAATCAAGTTCAGTCTTTACTGGTGACCATCCTGGATTCCAAATAGTTCCATTATCATTAATATAGAAATAACGTCCACCCATATCGATAGGTACGTTGTTATAACGATAACGAGTAATTCTACGTAGACGTGCGTCCTTATAGAAACAATAACCTCCAGCTGTATTAGAGATTAAAGAGAGGGCAATTTATGAAATTCGGATATTTTGATGACGCAAAACGTGAATACGTTATCACAACACCTAGAACTCCTTATCCATGGATCAATTACCTAGGAACACAAGGGTTCTTCTCTTTAATCTCTAATACAGCTGG
>JAILKD010000080.1 GCA_024694145.1 bacterium
CATATATTTTGCTTTTTAGAAAATATAGTGTTAGAATTATAAATACAAAAAGTAAAGGAGTGGAATTATGAAAAACTTAGTAGCTTATTTTAGTGTATCAGGCACCACAAAAAAAGCAGCTATTGATTTAGCTAAAGCAAAAGATGCAGATTTATTTGAAATAGAACCAGTTAATAAATATACTAGTGAAGATTTAGATTGGACTAATAAGAATTCTAGATCTACTATAGAAATGAATAATAAATCTTTTAGACCAGAAATAATAAAAAAAGATTTAAATATTGATTTATATGATACTATTTATGTAGGATTTCCTATTTGGTGGTATACTGCTCCTACTATTATTAATACATTCTTAGAAGCTTATCCATTTAAGAATAAGAAAATAGTATTATTTGCGACATCTGGAGGATCTAGATTATCTAATTCATTAAAAGATTTAAAAGTATCTGTTGATAGTAGTAATGAAATAGTAGAAGGTAAAATATTAAATTATTATTCATTTGAAGAATTAAAGAATTTATAAGAAGCTGATACTCTCGTATCAGTTTTTTTAATAAGTGCTAAATAGTAGACAAACACCATAAAATTTGATACAATATAAGCAACATATTTATGTCGATATTATTAAAATTTAATAAATAATATTGTTGTTAAAAAAGGAGGCAATTATATTATGAAAAAAATAGGGGCTTTTTTATTAACTTTAGCTTCATGTATTGCACTAGCTTCGTGTGGTAGTAAGAAAAAAGCTGATCCAACAACTACTGTTCCACCTACTACTACACAAGGTGGCGGAGGAGAAGCAGAAGAAAAAACTATTACAACTGCTAGTTATGCACAAGTAGCTCAGGCATTAGGTGACAAATTCTATCTAAGAGCAAATATACCTTTTCCAGATGAAGACAGCGGAGGATTCTTCATGTTTGATGGAGAATTGGCTGTTGATAGAACAGGCGATGCAGCTAAGTATGCCTTTGTTAGTGAAGATTTGGGCGGTATGTATATGATAGAAAATAGTGAAACTGATTTTATTAGTTATATCTATGATGAAATAGTAGGTGGCTATACTTACGTATCTATTGATTCTAAAGAAGATACAGAAGATGTAATTAATGTAGAAATTAGTGGAGCACTATCAGTTGCATGTGGATTAACTATTAAGTATAGAACAGTAGAAGATTATCCTCTATTTGGTAGAGCATGTAAAAAATATCAAAACACATATACTAAAGATAATGCTCAAATAACTGAAGAATATGTAGTAGATAATGACACTGGTCTTTGCTTAAGTCATACAAAAGTATCAAGCGCTAATCCAGGTGTGTATATTGAGGATGGAACTACATTTGTAGTAGCAGAATTTAGTCTAACAACAGGTGTAGATTCATGCTTCTCAGGACAAGATTCTAGAATAGAAGTAGCATTTTGGGATACTGAATTCTTTAAGGGTCTTGCATTAGATGATAAATCTGGCTTTTATGTTGATATAGCTGATATTTATGATCATTATACTGGAACAAAACCAACAATAAAAATGGATTATGCAAGTGTTGAATTTGATGAAGATGGTACTGGAGGTCATAAATCAAGCCATACTACACGTTTAATTCTTGAAGGCACAGATCAAGTTAAGGATGATTTTGCAGATTACATTATAGAAAGTATATATAATTGTGGTGCTAAATGTGATGCAACAGGAACAGAAAGAGATTTATCTGATTTGATGGATATGAATCTATGCACTTTTGATGCATATGCAAATCAATCTGCTCAATATTATGTTAGAATAACTTATGAATCTATTGATGGAGCATTTGAAATTTCACTAAATAATGATTTCTATATTCCACAAACTGAACAAAGAGTATATAAGCAATATGATATGGATACTATTTTAGCAAAGATTAGCGATGGATATAAGATTGATGTTAATATACCTTATTACGTTGATGCTACTGAGGCATTCATTTCTGTACCAGCATCTATAGCTTATTTAAATGGTAGTATTATTATGAGTGATCCAACAGGATATCAATATTTAATTAGAATAGATGATAATTCATACCACTATTATTATATTGATGCTGAACATCCTTCTGAAAAATATTATGATGGTGGAGTAAAGGCAAGCGGAGATGACGGTTATGAGTCTATTGATTCTATAGTTAGAGAAGAATTAGGAATTGCTTGTGGATTAACTATTGATTACACATCAAAAGAAAATAATGTTACTCATGAACAAACACAAAGAAATTGTACTAAGTTTGTCTTGGAATATGACCTTCCAGGTGGAGAAAATTCAACTGAAGTGTGGTATATTGATAGCATTACAGGCATTTGCTTAGAGCATACTAAAACAAGTGGTCAAACATCAATTACTGATGTTACAACATTTGAAGTAACTGGATTTGCATTAAATTCATCAACTGAGACTCCTGTTACCGATTTCTTTGATGAAGAAAACGCAACTAAATTTCCAGCTATAACTCCAGCTCCATAATAAACTTAATGACAAATTATAATAAAATGTACTAACAAGTTAATAAAAAAATTAAGGGATGGTTAACCATTCCTTTTTTTTCTTTTGTAAACAAAAAATAATTATAGACAAAAAAATATTTTTTTGTTAAAATTAATTCAACGTAGACAATATTTTATTTTTATATATAAAAAATATAGTTATATGGCTTTTTTTACTTTTTTATAAAGGAGGTGCGATATGACTTTCTATATATCAATTACGATTATTACAGAAATATTAATGCTTACAATGATATTCCATGTAATTGGATATTCTGGATTTGTAAAAGGGCAAAAAACATGGTACATTTTTACATTTGGTTGTATTATGTTTTGTAGCGCCGCAGAATGTCTGGTGCACTGTGGGTATTATGATCCAAAATTTAAAATTATACTAACTCTTGTAACTATTATTCAGTTTTCCCTTGCTCCTTTGCTTGGAATACTATTTATTGGTGCACTGGGACTTAAAAATCAAAGAAAAATTGGAATAGTTTTTCTAATTATGAGCTTTATAGTTGAAGTAGTATGTGCACCTTTTAAAGCAATATTCTATTTCAATGATGAAGGATATTTTAGAGGAGAATTCTTCTTTATATATTCAATATTCTTCTTTGCAAGTTTAGTTTATTTAATTGTTTGTATGTTTATTGTTGGTAGAAGATTTAAAAAGCGTGATTTCTCAACAATTTTAATGATTTTAGCAATATTAATATCTGGTATACTTCCAATGGCTATTAATAAGTTAAATGTAGCTTATCTAGCAATTGCAGTTTCTTCTTGCCTATGCTACATTTATTATAATGATTTAGTTCAACAAGATATTAAAACAGAATTAATTAACAATCAAGAAAAAATGACTAGTATGCAAACACATATGATTTCAGGTTTGGCCAATGTTATTGAAAATAGAGATATGGACACAGGTGAACATATCGTTAGAACTAGTATGTTAGTTAGAATGTTATCTGAATATGCTAGAATTGATGGAGTATATGTTGAAGAGATAGATGATAGATTTATAGATTTAATATATACACTAGCTCCTATGCATGATGTAGGTAAAATTATTATACCTGATAATATTTTAAAGAAACCAGGTAGATTAACTGATGAAGAATTTGAAACAATGAAAAAACATGCTGAGGTTGGTGGAGATGTAGTTAAAGAAGTATTATCTGGTATAACTGATGAACAATATTTATCATTTGCAGCAGATCTATCAACATATCACCATGAATGGTGGAATGGTTTAGGATACCCTAAGGGACTAAGATGTGAAGAGATTCCTCTATGCGCTAGAATAATGGCAATAGCTGATGTATATGATGCTTTAATTTCTGAAAGATGTTATAAAAAAGCAATGAAACCTGAAGATGCTTTTAGAATTATTGAAGAAGAATCAGGAACACATTTTGACCCTAAACTAGTAAAAGTATTTTTAAATCATAAAAAGGAATTCAAAAATATCGATAAAGAATAAAAATCTCTAAAAAATCATTAGAGATTTTTTTAAAAAAATATTAAAAAAATTTAAAAATACCTATTGACAAAAATGTAAAAGAATTGTAAAATTAATGTAAGAAAAGAGTAAAGAGTTACTGATTTATAATTCAGCAAGCGTTTATAACGTCTTAGAATTCTAAGGCCTTCGGGGTAGTTATAAAGACGACTGAGTTTGTAACTCTTTTTTTCTTTTTATTGAAATATTTAAAAAACATGTTATAATAAAAATACAATAACACGATAAATAAGGGCTATATCGCCCATCGTTAACTGAGGATGTAGTTGTTTGATTTTGACTAGAATGATTACATCCTCAATTTTTAATAATAGGGGGGATAATTTGAAAAAAGAGTACTTTGATCCAAAGACAAATAAGTTTCCTTATCCAACTGATACATTCAATCACTATATTATTTTAAAAAATGATAGAGGTATTATTTTTGATGAGAATTATCCATATGTAGATAATTCTAAAAAGTTTAAAAGAAAAAGAAGATTTATTAGAATTATTATTGTTTTAATAGTATTTTTAATGACTAAAATTCGTTTAGGTTTAAAGGTTAGGGGAAAAAGAAATCTAAAAGAAAATAAAAAAATAATTAAACAAGGTGTTATATCTGTATCTAATCATATACATATGTGGGATTATTTAGCTATTATGAGAACCGTTAGGCATTATAAGTGGCCATATGTTTTAGTATGGGATAAGAATGTTAATGATAAACAAGGTAAAAATGTTAGATACGTTGGTGGTATTCCTATTCCTACAAATATTAATGGTACAAAGCGTTATTATAAAGAGTTAGAAGAACTACTTAAGGATAATTGGTTACATTTATATGCAGAAGGTTCTATGTGGGAATTTTATCAACCTATTAGACCATTTAAGCTTGGAGCATTTAAATTAGCATATAAGTTTGATAAGCCTATTATTCCAATTGGATTTTCTTATAGGAAACCAAACTTTATTAGAAGAAAGATATTTAGACAAATCGCTTGTATAAATATAAATATTGGAAAGCCTTTATTTTTAGATAAAGTATTAGATAAAAATGAACAAATAATAGATTTAGCTAATAGATGTCACGATGAAGTATGTAAGCTTTGTGGAATTAATCCAATAGAAAATATATATGAAAATATATATAATGATTCAAAGAGAATTGATTATTATACAGATACATATGGTGCAAATTATAAAGGCTCAAAATAAGGCTTAAAATAGCCTTTTATAGGAAGTGTAATTATGAAATATATTTTAATAACTTTAATA
>JAILKD010000088.1 GCA_024694145.1 bacterium
AGATAAATGATTAAGTAATGGCCATATAGAAGGAATGAATAATCATATAAAAACTATTAAGAAAGATGGATATGGATTTAAAACTTTTTCATTATTTAGAAAAAGGCTTATGTATATAATTAATAAGCTAAAAGTTAAATAATAATATAATTCTAACCATACAAAAAGAGGTAATCACTAACCCATTTTTGTAAGTGTTTACCTCTTTATTATTGTCTTTTTTCGAGCTGCTACCTAACAACCCGTTTTAGATAGAGCCAGAATAATTCCTAGTTTTAGTATACGAAAAAAATCTTTTTTTATAAACTAATAAAAATATGTTAATGGTTTTTTATAGTTCGGTATATTGAGATATATTGATAGCTGAAGTGTTATAACGAAATATAAATCTAAACAACTTAAAAAATCTATTTACTTGCTTAGTTTAGAAAAATATTCATCAACATTATCGCTATTTTTGAAAAAATGTTTAACAATAAAATAAATAAAGGGTATAGTTATTTCGGTTGGTTCTTTTCCTTTTTTATAATTTATCACTGGGCAAGGGTAGTCAAAATTAATTTTTGATTCATTTATTTTAAAGAACTTTTCCCTTTTTTTTGCATTTCCTTTGATATTGCGTTCTTTTCTCTTAGTATATTCGTCTACAGTGTAAAAAATATTCTCTTTATCAATATGAGAAATATAAGGTATATTATGTTCATAAAAATATTCTATATGAATCATTTGAGTAATAATTGAATCATCATCGAAATCATAATCGTCAAGTAATTCTTCAAATGTTATGCTATTATCATCTGTAAATACCCATAATTGATCGTTATAATTTTTATTTGAATATAATTTAGTTTCATTACAACGATTTAGTTGGTTAAAATCAAAAACAACTCCTTTTTCAGTTCCCTCACATAATGTTTTGTCATCAATTAATCCATCTTCGATTATATCATTACTTCTAAAACTAATCTTAGATATAATTTTATCTTTAATCATTTTATGAAGGATTTTTAATAAATTGGTATCCAAACAAATATGGATTGTCTTTTTATTATTTAAATCAAAAATACGATCGACTTTAAATATCATTTTATCAGAAATAGGAATTAGATTCCATTTTATGAAATCTGTATCATTAATTAGATTATCATATACGTTAATAAGTTTTTCTTGTTTTAAAATAACTCTTTTTTCAAAATTCTCAAAATATATATCAAAACCACAATAAATATAAATATAAGAAACCGTTTTATTAAGGTCTGCTTCGTTTATATTTTTTAATATTAAAAAATCAATCTTATTAAACTCTTCAACTATGTTTGAATCAATACAAACGGGTTCAATTTTTTTATGAGCAAAACCATACCATTTATTTTTTATTTTTTTGTTTAACTTATCTATCCACTTGTTTATTGTGTTACAAATGATTTTTTTGTCATATTTTTTTGAAATAATACTTATTAGCGTTTTATCTTTATTTAAATATGTTTCTTCAATAATATTAATTCTTCCTTCATAATATTTTTGAATTGACAATCTATCGTATAGCTCTTCAATTTCTAAATCCATTTATTTATCTCCTAATTTTTGTTTGCAAATGAAAAAAAATAATATATTTAATATCTAGTTCTATTGATTCGTCAAATGATAAAGCATTTCTATTATGTTGTATTTGCCATAAACATAATAGCCCCCCTTTAGCATCTACTTTATGTTTTGCTCATTCATTAAATAGTTTGAATTATTTCTTCTTCTTTTTTACTTATGTCTTCAAGTGTTATATCAGATAAAATCATTATATAAGGAATCAGGTACATTACACTAAATAATGTATTATCAATTAACCCATGAATTATGCCTACAAATATAAATGCAATTAATAAATATTTGTAGTCTTCTTTTACTTTTATTACATTTTTTAAAGAATCTATTCGATGATATAACAATGCAACTAATCCAATAATTCCTCCAACTGCAAGTGTTGTCATAATAGTATTATGTGCTAGCATAGGACTTAGTACAATCGGATCTGTTGGAGTGAAAACATAACTAAAAGCAGGGGACATTTCAAATAATATAGATGGTGAACCACCAAATATAGCATTTAGAGGATTTTTAAAACAAAAATCGCATATCCATGTCCAAAAAATATTTCTACCATTAAGGTCTAATCCACGAGAAAATAGTTTTTCTCGAATAACAGGGAATGAAATGATAGCAATAATCAAAAGAAGGAAACAAGCACCATAAAATCCTCCAATATATTTCCATCTATTCTTTGATGGTTTAAAAATCAAATATAAATAAATTGGGCTTACTATTGCTGTAGTTATTTGAGCTCCTCTAGAATCATTTATTAAAAGGGTTATGACTAACAGGAACGAAACAAATAAATAGTCCCATCTTTTTCGGTTTTGACTATATAAATAGATTGTAATTGGAAGGCATATCTCTAATGCTACGGAAATAACATTTTTTTCTCCCCATCCTATCAAATATCTTAATTCATTATAATCTGTTATATTTGTTATTTTTGAATATATATTTATTGAGTAGAATTGTATAAGAAGATAAATTGAAAAAATATAAAGAGATTTAAGGTATATTAATTTATCATTAGACGCTCTATATGAAGATAATAAAATGCTTAATCCTGTTAATCCAAAAAGGCCAAATGAAGCCAAATATCCATATTTTATATCATAGCTAAAACTATATTTAGAAAAGTCTATTATTGTACCACTAGTTGATGATATGTTGTCGGGAACAAGATAATAGTAATTATTAAACGCATAATTATTATTAAATATATGCCTAATAATTGTCGAAAGTAAAAAAACAATTGAGAGTAATAATAAACTTTTGGTTATAATATTAAATTTTAATTTCAAACCATTGTCTTTAATATTACGTAATATATATATTCCTAAACTAATAAATAAGGATATAGATGTTATTATGACAGGAATAGGAATGTTATCAAAATAGAAAATATGTCTAAAACAAGTAAATGAGAGTAAAGAAGGAAGTAATAATAATCTCATATCTTTATTTAGTAAAGGTGTAATGAGTAAAAACAACGAAATACTTATATAAGATGTATATAATGAGTTAACTGCCCATCCTATAAAGCATAATAAAGAAAAAAAACCTAGATAAGGGTAACTATATGATATTTTTTCTTTATTATCTTTAATATAATTAATAAAGGATGACATATTAACCCCTCCTAGATTATTATTTACAGATTCTTTAATAAAGGATGTTTTTTATCTTTTTCAGATAATAATACTTCTCCTTCAAACGGCCATTTTATGCCTATTTCTGAATCGTTCCACATTATTCCGCCTTCATCTTCTGGGTGATATAATTCGTCACATTTATAGCAAAAAGTTGCAGATTCAGATAATACTATAAAGCCATGAGCAAATCCTCTTGGAATCATAAATTGATTACCTTTTTCAGCTGAAAGGATTACTCCTTCCCATTTGCCATATGTTGGAGAATCTTTTCTTAAATCAACACAAACATCAAATACTTCTCCTTCAATGCATCTAACAAGCTTTGCTTGTGGAAAAGTCTTTTGAAAGTGTAATCCTCTTAATACTCCTTTTTTAGATTTTGATTGATTATCCTGAATAAATTTATAATTAAGTCCTGCAGCATTAAAGTCTGTTTCTTTATATGTTTCCATAAAGTATCCACGATTATCACCATATTTTTTAGGCTCAATTATGTATACATCTTTAATGCTTGTTTCTATAAATGTAAAATTACCGAATTGTTTGGGCATAGTATACCCTCCTTTTTAATCTCTTCTAAATAAATCTCTTGTATATACTTTAGATTTAACATCATCTAAGCAACTATCATATCTATTTGCAATTATTGCATTAGATAGAGATTTAAATTTTTCTAAGTCATTTATAACTTCACTTCCAAAGAAGGTGTCTCCATTATCTAATGTTGGTTCATAAATAATAACTTTTGCCCCCTTTGCTTTAATACGCTTCATTATACCTTGAATAGATGATTGTCTAAAGTTATCAGAATTTGATTTCATGGTTAATCTAAAGACACCAATAATAATTTCTTTTTCTTTTTCTTTTGTCCATAAATCATTTGCTGAATAATAACCAGCAATTTCCAATACTTTATCTGCAATATAATCTTTTCTTGTTTTGTTCGATTCAACAATTGCTTGTATAAGGTTTTCTGGAACATCTTGATAATTTGCTAAAAGTTGTTTTGTGTCTTTAGGAAGACAATATCCTCCATATCCAAAGGATGGGTTATTATATTGTGTCCCTATTCTTGGATCTAAACAAACACCATCAATTATACTCTTTGTGTTTAATCCTTTTATTTCGGCATAAGTATCTAATTCATTAAAAAATGATACTCTTAAAGCTAGATATGTATTAGCAAACAATTTTACTGCCTCAGCTTCTGAATAATCCATAAAAAGAATATCAATATTCTCTTTTAGAGCACCTTCTTTTAGCATATTAGCAAATATTTCTGCTTGTTTTTCATTAGTATTATTTTTTCCAACAATTATTCGGGATGGATAAAGATTATCATAAAGTGCTTTTGATTCTCTTAAGAATTCTGGAGAGAATAAAATGTTATTAGTATTGTACTTTTCACTAATTGATTTTGTGTATCCAACTGGTACAGTAGATTTGATTACAATTGTGGCTTTCTTATTTACAGATAAAACTAGTTCAATTACTTTTTCTACTAAAGATGTATCAAAAAAGTTTAATTTAGGATCATAATTTGTTGGAGCTGCAACTACAACAAAATCCGCATTCAAATAAGCTCTTTTTCCATCAAGTGTTGCGGATATATTTAATTTCTTATTTTTAAAATATTCTTCAATATAATCATCTTGTATAGGACTAATTCTATTATTAATTTTATCTACTTTTTCTTTAACAATATCAACTATTGTTACATCATGATTTTGAGCCAATAATGTTGCAAGTGATAAACCAACATATCCTGCTCCAGCTATAGCTATTCTCATATTATTTAACACCTTTCATATAGTAATCATAGTACCAATTTGCAAAATTTCTTAATCCCTCTCTTAATGTTGTATGAGGTTTAAATCCAAAGTCTTTTTCTAACTCTGAAACATCAGCGTATGTAACAGGAACATCTCCTGCTTGCATAGGAACTAATTTTTTATGAGATTCAAAATCAAAATCCTTTGGTAAGACTTTTGCACTTACAAGTTCTTCGCTTAATATTTGCACAAAATCTAACAAATTTTCCGGATTGTTATTTCCAATGTTATATATTTTGTATGGTGGTAATGGAAGTCCGTCTTCACCTGTTTTCTTTTCAGGAGCTTTTTCCATTACTTTCATAACTCCTTCAACTATATCATCAACATATGTAAAATCTCTTTTACAATTACCATAATTGAATATTTCAATTGTATCGCCTTTTATTAATTTGTTAGTGAAACTGAAATATGCCATATCTGGTCTTCCAGCAGGCCCATAGACTGTAAAGAAACGTAGTCCTGTTGAAGGAATACTATATAATTTTGAGTATGAGTGAGCAAGCAATTCATTCGATTTTTTTGTTGCAGCATATAAACTAACGGGATTATCTACCTTATCTTCAGTAGAAAAAGGAATTTTTTTATTTCCTCCATAAACACTACTACTACTTGCATAGACTAAATGGTCAACAGGATATTTTCTACATAGTTCTAAAATGTTATAAAAACCAATTAAGTTACTTTGAATATATGCATCTGGATTTGTTATTGAGTATCTTACTCCTGCTTGTGCAGCAAGATTAACAACAATACTAGGCTTGTATTCTAAAAAAATATTATCTAATTTATCTTTTTCTATTAAGTCACCTTTGATAAAGATATAGTTATTATTTGATTTGATATTATCCAATTCCTTTAATCTATATTCTTTTAAAGATACGTCATAGTAATTGTTAATATTATCATAACCAATCAAAGTACAGTTTTCAGATTTAGATAATAATTTTTTCATTAGATTTGATCCAATAAAACCGGCTGAACCAGTAACTAAAATTGTTTTATTTTTAAACATTTTGCTCACCTACTTAGCAATTCCTTTTTTTTAATAAACGTATTTTCCATTAGCAACATTCATTAGATGTATACCATATGGAGATTTACCATATTTATTTGCAGCATCTAATAATTGTTTTTTAGTGATCCAATTATTTCTAAAAGCAATTTCTTCTGGAGCAGAAATCTTTACTCCTTGCCTTTTTTCAATCATTTGCACAAATTCAGATGCCTGAATTAAAGAATCCATTGTGCCGGTATCAAGCCATGCAAAACCACGGCCAAGGATAACACCTTTAAGTTTTCTTTCTTGAAGGTACATATTAATTAAAGTTGTTATTTCTAACTCCCCTCTATCAGACGGCTTAACTTTTTTTGCCATACTAGAGACTCCAGAAGGGTAAAAATAAAGTCCTGTTATACAATAATTTGATTTTGGATTTGAAGGTTTTTCTTCAACAGATAATATGTTTTCATTTTCATCAATTTCCATTATTCCAAATCTTTCAGGATCATTAACATAATATCCGAAGACAGTTGCATAGCCTTTTTCTACATTTTCAACTGCTTGCTTTAACTTTGAAGTAAATCCTCCTCCATAAAAAATGTTATCTCCTAACACCATTACACAAGAATCATTACCTATAAAATCAGCACCAATTAAAAATGCTTGTGCTAATCCTTCAGGAGCAGGCTGAACTTTATATGAAAGATTAATACCAAATTGAGATCCATTACCTAATAATTTTTCGAAATTAGGTAAATCTATTGGAGTTGAAATAATAAGTATATCTTTTATACCAGCAAGCATTAGTGTGCTTAGTGGATAATATATCATTGGTTTATCGTAAACAGGAAGTAATTGTTTTGATGTAACCATTGTTAAAGGATAGAGTCTAGTTCCAGCTCCTCCAGCAAGAATAATTCCTTTCATATAATCCCTCCTCTTTTCGAATTATATTTTTTATTTTACAAATTCAATAACTTTATCAATTATTTTAGATACTTCTTCGTTTGTTAGCCACATATGAAGAGGCATTGTAATTAAGTGTTGAGACACTTTATGTGCATTTGGACAAGTTCCGTTGCCATATTTATATACGCTATATTCAGTATTATCTCTATAGTGTACTCCACAATTAATATCATTTTTACTTAAGAACTCTAATAAAGCTTCTCTATCTGGAACTACTAATTCGTAAAGATGATATGAACATTCATCAGCATATGGAGCAGGTATTATTTGTATGTTTGGATTATTTTTGAATCCTTCATCATACATTTTCACTATTTCTCTTCTTCTAGCGTTTTCTTCATCAAGATATTTTAATTGAGTTAATGCAATTGCTGCCATGATGGCATTTCCATTATATTTATATCCTACATAGTCAACATCATATTTCCATGCATATGTTCCTTTGTTGCTTCTTGCATATGTATCTTTATTAATTCCGCACCATGCAAGTTGTTTAGTTAATAAGTGAGATTCTTCATCATTCCAACATATGCATCCTGAATCTCCTGTTGCTAGGTTTTTAACAGCTTGATATGAGTATACTGCAACGTCAATCCCATCCCATGTTCCTGGGAAGCTTCCATTTACTTTTGTACCTGCCATATGTGCAGCATCTAATATTAGCTTTAGGCCGTGTTTTTTACATATTTCAATTATTTTATTTAATTGTCCTACTCTTCCTCCGTATCCTACAAAAATAACTGCTTTTGTCTTAGCTGTTATCTTTCTTTCAACATCTTTAGGATCAAGACATAAGTATTCATCAACATCTGCAAATACAGGCTTTAAGTTTTCATACATAATTGCATGATTTGTCGAAACAAAAGTTATAGGAGTGGAAATAACTTCGTCTCCATCTTTCCAATTATTTTTCATTTTTAATATTTTTATTGCTAAATGAAGTCCAACTGTATTGGAGTTTAGATAATATGCATATTTATGTCCTGTATATTTTTTCCAGGCTTCTTCGAATTCAACAGTTTTGAATCCCATACCTGTCCATCCTTTTTCTAGACATTCTTTAACTTGTTCTAGACACTCATCAACATGAAATTTTGGTTTTAATACTTGAATTGCCATTTTCGTCACCTCATAATTTTATACTTTTTTTCAAATATACTTATATTTTATAAGTATTATATAAAAATGTCAAATTAATAATAAATTGTTTTTAACAATTATTGTTTGTTTTTTTTAAATAAGAACTTTACTCTTTTTCTGAATGGTTTATATATAAATACTAATGACACAGGAATTACATTAATTGCTAGTGAAATAGAACCACTTACCAATAGGTGAAGCCATACATTAGTCGTATTGAGTTCAATTAATGAAAACAATAAAACTTCAATCGTAAAAAACGCAATAAACGCGTAATTAATAATATAATATTTTATAGGCCTTTTTTTCATTCCATATTTGAATAGTACAAGCGGTTCAACAATGTGATATATTAGTAAATCCACTACTATTGTCGCTATAAGAACTCCATATATGTCAAATGCTAACGCTAAGACGATTGATAGAACAGCATTTAGAACAGCTGCAATAATTGAAACCCATCTATCTTTGTAGAATAGCCCAAACGAATCCTTAAAAACACTAGCAGATTGTCTCATAAATTGAATGAAATAAGTAATGGATATAAGAATTATTAAATTATTTTCTAATTCTAAGTTTTCACCAAAACATATTGTTACTGCGTCTGTACAAACGGAATAATACCCTAAGTAGAAAACTATTCCAAGAATGAAATTAATGCAATAAAAGAATTTGAAATAATCTAATTTTTCTTCTTTTGAAGCCTTAACTCCCATATGCCCTAAGACAGATGTTAAAGGAACAATAAATAATTTTAACACTTCATTCATAGATGTTAAGATAAGTAAGTAATTAGAATAATATCCAAGTACTACCACGCTTATAATTGCAGAAATAACCAAACTATCAACTGTACTAAATATTACATCACCGATTTTATGCATAAACATTGCTTTGACGTTTTTAGTTACTTCTTTTTTAGTTTCATCATCAATTTTTGCTTTTTCTTTTACAATATCTTTATAATGTTTGTTATTATATATGTAAAATAGCAAATATTGAACTGAAGATGCTATTATTTTACATATACAAAATGCAATGAAAGATTTTGTATATATTAACACAATAATTTGCAATGCATACTGAACAAATAAGCCTAATGAAGTAATTATAGTGCTTATATAGTTGTTTTTATATGCATTAACAAGAGACATTCTTGCAGAGTAAAAATAAGTAATTGATATGGAAATCAGTGTAAGAACGTATGAGATTAAAAGCAACGATTTATCTGTATAATCTTTTGCTAAATATGGCAAGAATAAAAGAATGATTAGACCCAGTGCTGTAATTATTAAACCGATAACTAAGTATACTTTTTTAAAGAGACAATATAATTGACAAACTTTCTCTTTGTTATTATTAGCAATCGGCTCATACATACAGTAAATTATTGCTGTTCCAATACCAAGTTCTGCTATAGATAGGAAACCAATTATACTTGTAAATAGCGCGTTAAAGCCGTTACACTCATTTCCGGTATATTTGATTAGAAATCTTCTAACAATTATTGATAGAAGTAATAGTAATACCTTGCATATTAAAGAGATAAATACATTTTTTTTAGCACGAACGTGATCAAAGGAATCAGAGGATTCAGTTTGTTCACGTTGTAAATCATTTTCTATTTCCATAGTTTTTCTCCATAAATCTCATATATTCACCACTCAATATATGATTTATCCATTCTTGGTTTTCCAAATTCCATTTGATAGTTGGCCCAATACCTGTTTCAAATGTATATTTTGGTTTCCAACCAAGCTCAGTCATTATTTTAGTTGGATCCATTGCATAACGAAGATCATGACCTGCTCTATCTTTAACAAATGTAATTAGAGATTCAGGTTTACCTAATTCTTTAAGTATAGTTTTAACTACTTCAAGATTGGTTCTTTCGTTATGACCACCGATATTATAAACTTCTCCATCTTTTCCTTTCCTTAAAATCAAATCAATAGCTGTACAGTGATCATATACGTGAAGCCAATCACGCACATTTTCACCTTTACCATAGATTGGTAGTGGTTCATCAGCTAATGCTTTTTTGATAATAAGTGGAATAAGTTTTTCAGGGAAATGATATGGTCCATAGTTATTGGAACATCTAGATATTGTGCATGGTAATCCAAATGTTCTATGGTATGCCATAACAAGTAAATCAGCACTTGCTTTACTTGCACTATATGGACTAGATGTATGTATTGGTGTATTCTCAGTAAAGAATAAATCAGGTCTATCTAGTGGAAGATCACCATATACTTCATCTGTTGATACTTGATGGTATCTTTTTATTCCATATTTTCTACAAGCATCCATTAGTGTTTGTGTACCAATAATGTTTGTTTGTAAGAAAATACCTGGATTTTCTATTGATCTATCTACATGACTTTCTGCAGCAAAATTTACTACATAGTCAAAATTTTCTTTTTCAAATAATTTAAATACTTCTTCTCTATTACAAATATTTTCATGAACAAACTTAAAATTAGGCTTATTTATAATTGGTTCTAGAGTTTCCATATTTCCAGCATAAGTTAATGCATCTATACAGACGAATTTATCGTTTGGATATGTATTAACCATATAGTGGCAAAAATTACCACCAATAAATCCGGCTCCACCGGTAATTAGGAATTTTGACATATTATTCCTCCTCGTTTAAAATATAATTATTCATTTTTGCTCAAAAGAAGATTTTTAAACTTATCATAAGTGTAATAGAAATCATACTTATTAATAACTTCTTCAGATATTTGGACATATGGCGTTGATAAAAAATTCTTAATAATATTAGAGTCAGTTTTTTCATCAATAATTAGTATGTTATTTTCATTATAAAAATCGTAGTTTACTAAGTCGACATTATTTGTAATTAATTTCTTTTTGAATATTAACGACTCAATAGTACGAAAAGATATATTGTTATCACTTGTTATATCTAGCAAACATTTTGATTTTATAACATTGCTTAGGTATTCATCAAAAGAGATATATTTTTTTATGTAGTTTATTTTTCCAAAAGTTTTCTTTTTTCCTTCCTTATCGGCAAAGATATCTATTTTTGTTTTATAGTTATCCATAATGTTTGCAACTTTTGAAATTAAATCAAATCTCCCTTTATCTCTTCCTAGAAAGTATAAATCAATTTCATTTTTTTTAGGAACAAAGATCTTATTGAGTGAAACAAGGTGAAAATCATTTGTATATTTTAATGCATATTTTTCGCTATCTTTTTTGCTATATGTATATATATTTTCTTTTTTTATGTATTTTGAGAATTTATTAAAATTTTTTTCACTTAATTTATTCCATATCAATAAATAAATATTTCCTTTTTTATCATGAGTCTTTATAAATAATAACAATTCTTCAGTCAAATATGAGTCTAAAATGACAATTTTAGAACCATTTGTTATACTTTCTATTAATTTTTTGTTAAAGGCTATTTTGCAAACAAAATTATTAAATTTTGAATTTTTCATTTTTTTGTTTTTTGATACGAAGAACCTGTTTATTTTTTTTAATACTTTTACAAAAATATTATTTTTTTTATAGGTGTAAACTAGGTTACATCTTGACGTGTCTATGTATTTATAATAATATTCATCTTCTCTTGTAAGTGAGAAAAGAAAATCACACATTTTGTTCACTCTCCATTTTAAAATATTATTCAAATCTATTTTTTATAAATTTTGCTGGTACTCCGCCCCATATTTCATTTGCCCCAACTTTTTTTGAAATTGTGCTATTGGCACCAATGATTGCTCCATCTTCAATATGTGCACCAGGCAATATAGTGCAATTTGCACCAATCCATACATTATTTCCGATAAATACTTCTCCTTTTATGAAAGAATTTGCCATATTATCAGATTTATAGTCATGATTATGATCGACTATAACAACATTTGGGCCAATTATTACGTTGTTTCCCATAGTGATACTATTTTGGCAAGTTATAAATGTATTTCTATTAAAGAAAATATTACTGCCCATAGATAATTTACTATTTTTTCTAATAACAATTTTACAATATTCTCTCATTTGAATTGTAGAATGAATAAAAGTAGATTTTTTATCTTTTTTTATGCAAGATTTTTTTCCTATATTTGATTTTGTTCCAAAACCATATCTAACACTTCTTAGTTTGTCAAAAATATTCATTTTTTCACTCCTAACTTATTACTAATGATTTGTTGTTATTTATTTTGATATAGATTTAAGCAATGCCGATAACCTTTCATAGTATTTATCAGTTGTATTATTCTCTTCTATTTTTTTATAATTTGAGTTAACAATTGAAAAATAATCTTCTTTTTCCAAATTATAAGTATAATCTAACTTCGCTACTACATCGTTTATATCAAGGATATTAAATAAAAGATTATCGTTCTTTATCATACCTTTTATTCCTCCTCGATTTGATCCAATAACAAGAGTTTTATTTGCCATAGGTTCTAAAACTGTATTTGGATAATTTTCTATCCAAAGAGAAGGAACAACAACACAATATACTTCTTTTAACTTTTCTAAAACATAATCATTTTTCATATATCCTAAATACTTTATGTTATCTTTATTTGATATTGCATCATTGAATAATTGCTCTTCTTCGGGTACTACTTTCCCGATAAAGTGAAGTTCAACGTTATCTTTTCCGTTTGAGAAAGTATCAAAGGCTTCAATAAGTCTCATTACGCCCTTGGTTTTTTCAATCATACCATAGTATAGATAGATCCTTTTCTCAAGAATTTCTTTTTCTTTTACTGCTATCTTTTTAAAGTCAAAAGGATTATTAATACAAACTATATCATATCCGTTTTTCTTACATTTTTCTGTTAATTCTTCACTAGGGCATATAAATTTTTTGATTGCTTTAAATTTGAATTTATTAATTCTCTTGAAAGAGCATTGTTTAAATTTTGCTTTAAATCCTTTTTTCTTTAAACACTTTTTACAACTATTGAATTTATAGCCAGTACATTCACTAAAATCATCAAATATGCATGTTGTTTTTGAACATACAGCTCCATAATCCCTAATTGTTTGAACTGCATTATATTTTTTTACTGCACTATATACAGTTATAGGACAAGCAAATATATTATTAATATGTATATAGTCTGGATTATAAGAGGATATTATTTTCTTAATTTTTCTTTT
Organism: bacterium; assembly: GCA_024694145.1. Taxonomy (GTDB): domain Bacteria; phylum Bacillota_I; class Bacilli_A; order Acholeplasmatales; family JAEDCM01; genus RGIG10196. Next base: position 13,344 of record JAILKD010000088.1, read on the forward strand.
AAGAAAATGATTCACAAATAATTTATTGTATACTTTTGCAATGAAAGTATGATTAATTTTTATATTTATATTATTATCTATTTGTGTATTTTTTGGATCAAAGCTAAGAAATAAAACATCATCACCATGCGATTTTAGTGTATCCATTTCTCTTCTGGTTTGAAGTTCTGCTCCACCACACTCAATGAAATCATTTATTAGCAATACTTTCACTTGAACCACCTTCTTTTTCAGATAATACTACCGTTTTTTTATCTTGACAATTTAAAATTGAATCAATAAACATAACAGGGAACATCCATATAATGTAGAATAATAAATTGTTGAAAAAACTAACAAATACAGAGGATATAATTATTATCTTTACTGAATTATTTATATAGTGTTTGTCTTTTCTACTTATAACTTTGTATAATAATGCTATGAATAAAATAAACCCTATTAAGCCAGTTGTAACTAAAACAAATAATATTGATGAGTCCATACCATAGCTTGCTGCTCTACCGACTTCTTCACCAATATTGTTTTTATAAGCTCCTAACATATTGTAACCTATACCGATGAAGTTACTGTCTTTAAAATATTCAAAACTAGTTTTCCAAGAATCAAATCTATGCATAGCCGATGGGTCAGTAGCAAAATTTCTTATTCTTACAAATACTGAAATGTTTGAAAAAAAGAACATGAATACAAAAACAATCATCATTATACCGATTAATGAGAAAGTAATTATACTCGTCTTTCTTTTCATTCCAAACAAGAAAAAAACAACCAAAAAAGAAATTGCTAATCCTACTATACCACTGCGGGATTTAGTTAACAAAATTGCAATTGTAAAGAATACAAGTTCAAAAAGCAATTTAATTTTTTCTGAATTATTTTCCTTGTTTTTTCCTCGAATAGACAATAATTGTGAAAGACAAATAGCAATCGGAATGATAAGACACGATGCTAAATAATTAGGGTCAAAATAAGTTGAAAGCATTCTATCATGATGAGGATCAGGATTTGCCCAATAAAAACCTAATTTATAAAAAACGTCATACCAGTCGAATGCAACAGGGTATACTAGTAATTGGATTAGTCCAATTAGGACCACTATTACATAGCATGCTTTTACAAATTTTAGAAGTTTATATTTTGAAATGTTTTCTTTTTTTATAAGGAAATGAAGAGCTTTTATTAATAATATTAAGTGAATAATTCTTAGCAAATAAAAGAAGCCATAGAATGAGTCACTTAAAGAATATTTGTTTATGAATATACATGCTATATCAAGAATAATGACATATAAAATCCAAATATATAATAATAAATACCTTTTTTTTATAACAAAAAAATTTTTTTGTCTATAAAATAGCAAGCACATAATAACAGATAGAAAAGTAATTATTGAAAACAATTCAGATATTTTTACAGGAAATCTTTCTCCAAGATTTATTGTAAATGCATTTGCTAAAACCAAATAGGAAAATATTTGTAGATAAACAATTGCAGCTACTATTAAGTTTTTTTTATTTTTCTTTGTAACACTCATTGCTATCTCCTCAAATATTTCTTAGTTAATGGTTAATAATTATTTGTTATTATCAATGATTTCTAATATTTTTTTTATTCCTTTTGAGTAGTCATATTTATCATTTGTGCTTTTCTTTAAATCAACTACAGGGTTTGCTTGTTGAATTTTATTCAATAAATCTATACTATTTTCTGATTCAAAAAATACAACATCCAAATTATGATATATTTCTTTAAAAACTTCAATATCGCTTATTATTGGTTTTGTTCCTAAATATAATGCTTCTAGTGGTGGAATTCCAAAACCTTCGTATAGACTTGGTTGGATAAGGAATTTTGCTTGTGAGATGTAGCTAAATAATTCATCATCAGATATTCTGCCAGTAAAATGAATATTAGGATTACTCATATATTTAGTTAATGAATTATCTTTGGTTCTAAATTTATCCTTTTCTCCAACCAAGTATAACTCAATACTAGTATCTTTTATTGCTTCAAGAAGTACAGATATGCCTTTTTGCTTTTTTATATTTCCTACGAATAGAATATAATCCTTTTTTTGACAATTGTTTTTCATTTTTTTATATGAAATTATTGATTGTGATAATCCATTGTAAATTACTATGATATCTTTTTTACATTTTGGGAAAAAATAGTTGATTCTTTCTTTTGTAAAATTAGATACTGTAAAAATCGCAGAAGACTTTTTAATACATCTCTTGTAAAAGTGTTTTTTTATTAAAGAATCAATAAAACCATTTGTTGTATCTTTAAAATCTAAAAACATTAAATCATGTATCATTGTATATGTATCAATTTTAACATGATATGGAATAATAAAATTAGGTGTAAAGAAAGCATCATATTTATTTATTTCTTTACTTACAAATAATCCTTTTTTTGATACAGGATAATTGTTATCATCGATGATATTACTTTCTATACCATATTCCTTTAATTTATTTTTATTTCCTAGAAAATAGAATTCTGCAGTATCAGGAAGATTTGTGATAAAACCTTCTAGCACTCTTCCTATTCCTGACATTCCAATATATCTGCAATCTATTACTATTTTTTTCATTCTAGCTCACCTAGAAGATTATTTATGTTTTTCTTGAATTCTTCTGAAGAAAATAATTCTTCTACTCTTTCTTTTGCGTTCTTTTCAAATTTATTTCTTAGTTTTTCATCATTTTTTAATGTTTCAATTGCTTTTGCAAAAGCTTCATCGTTACTATTTTCAACCTCTAGTCCTGTTACATCTTTTAAAGAAACATAATTTACTCCACTACATGGAATATTAAAAGTAACGGATGCTTTTTGATAATACATTGCTTCTGCTAAGCCAATACCAAAAGCCTCGTTTTTAGTAATAGACGGGAAACAGAAAATATCACATGCTAAAATGGTTGCTTTTAATTCATCATCAGGAATTGCTCCTAAAAAACGAACTTTATTATCATTTTTTGCAGCTTTTTTTAATTCATCAGTTAGCTTTCCTTTTCCACCAATTAAAACAACATAATCATCGCTTAATAACTTTGATGCATTTACTAAATGAATTAAACCTTTGTATGGAACATGACGTCCAAATCCAAATAATATTGTTTTATCCTTGTATTGATCTTTAATATCTTGTGCTTTTTTTAAATCAATATCAGTATATGATAATCTTTTTTCATCAATACAATTAGGTATAACAACTACTTTTTCTTTCTTTTGACTTAACCATGGACTTTCTTCTTTGTAATTAGGACTTGTAGCAATTATTTTATCAGCATACTTTAATAGTCTTTTGTTTTGGCCGTTAAACAATTTTCCTAATATTTTTTGTTTTGTTATATCTAAATGCCAGTAGATAATGAACTTAAATTCTTTATGTTTTAAATGCTTCATTAAACTATGAGCTACAAACGGGTTTGGATAATGAAAAATTACTATATCTGGCTTGAATTCTTTTAAAAGCTTTTTTAATTTTTTCCCAAAGGATAAAGCTATTGATTGAGATGATATTTTTACTTGGCAATTTACTCTAGTTACTTCTACTCCATCAACTGTATCAATAACATTTCCTTTTTCATGGTTAAAACAAATAATTTTTTGTTCATAATTATCTTTTATAGAATTCAAGATATCACGTGTAACTTGTTCTATTCCACCTATATGTGGATACATATAGTTTGTTATTTGTAGTACTTTTTTCATTATATAAACCCCACGTTTCATTACAACTTTTTGATTATTTCTTTGATTTTTTGATTATCATTTTTATTACATACTAAAATGTTATCTTTAGTGATTGCTACTATCATATTAGTAACACCTAATAGTGATACTCTTTGATAATTTCCATCACTAACAATGATATTATTGTTTGAATCTACTGAAATGCAGTTTACATTTCTAATTACATTATTATTCTCATCTTTGCTGAATAATTCTTCAAAAGCTAAATAATTACCTACATCATTCCAACCAAAGCTTGAAGGAATAACCATAATGTTATTTGCTTTTTCCATTACAGCAAAATCAATTGATTTCTTTTCAAAATTCATAAATTCATCTTTAACAATTAATGAAGTTTTAACTCCTTCATTTTTGCTAAACATATTTTTTATTTTATTTATAGTTTCATAATGATTTGAACTATATTTTTTTAATGCATTCATAATAGTGTCATATTTAAACACAAACATTCCACTATTCCATAAATATTTACCAGATTCATAGTATTGCTTTGCAATATCATAAGCTGGTTTTTCTTTAAATCCTAAAGATTTAGTTGGAACATTTAGAGTATTATTATTTACTTCAATATAACCATAACCTGTTTCAGGATAAGTTGGCTTAATACCTAAAGTAACAATACTACCTTTATCAGCTTCTTCTTCAGCAATTTTTATTACTTTTCTAAATTCATTTTCATCTGCGATTAGATGATCTGATGCTAATACAACTACTGTTGGATTATCATAATATTTAGAAATCATTGTTGAGCCATAAGCTATAGCTGCAGCTGTATCTCTAAATACTGGTTCAATAATGATTCTTGAATCATCTATATTTGTTAAATCTTCTTTTAAAGCTTTAACTTGTATTTCATTAGTCGCAATAAATATTCTATTTTCATCAACTAATGGTAATACTCTTTCATAAGCAAGTCTTATTAAAGATTTATCACTAAAAACTTTTAATAATTGCTTTGGTTTTTCTTTTGTTGATAGTGGCCAAAATCTTTCACCAGATCCACCGGCCATAATTAAAAATGTAAGCATATTATCCCTCCAATAAGGAATCTATAAGTTTATCTATATCATATTCAAACTTGAAATTAGTGTCATTAATGAATTTTTTTGAATCACCAACTAATGTTTTAACATCATTTGGTCTAATGAATTTAGGATTAATTCTAACTAATATTTCTTTTGTCTTAGAATTAATACCAACTTCATCTAATCCGCTACCATTCCATTCAATATCTATTCCAATTTTACTATATGTTTTTTCAATGAATTCTCTAACTGTATATGCTTTACCTGTTGAAATCACATAATCATTTGGCTTATCTTGTTGAAGGCATAGCCACATTGCATAAGCATAATCTTTTGCATGTCCCCATTCTCTTTTTGCATCTAAGTTACCAAGTTCTAGTATTTTTCTTCTTCCCTTTTTTACCATTTTTGCAAATTCTGTAATTTTCTTTGCTACGAAAACACATTCTCTCATTGGAGATTCATGGTTATAACAAATACCGTTTGTTACAAACATGTTATTATTCTCTCTATAACATCTAGCCATATAATATGAATATACTTTTGTTACAGCATATGGGCTCCTTGGTTCAAATGGAGTTGTTTCATCTTGTGGATACATTTCTCCAGAGAAGACATATGGACTACATAAATTAAACATTTTTGTTTTAAAATCACTATTTTTGATTGAATCAAGTAATCTCAATGTTCCAAGTGAATTTACTTCAGTAGTATATTCAGGCATTTCAAATGAAACATCTACATGCGATTGACTTGCAATGTGATATATTTCATCTGGTTTAACTGTTTCAATAATTCTATTTATATTGGAAGCATCTGTTAAATCTCCTATGTGACCAAAAAAGTTTGGATTATCTAGGAATTCTACAAGATAATCAGATGATAATTTTGACATAGATTTTATAATTCCATGAACTTCATAATCTTTTTCTAAAAGTAATTTTGTTAGATAATAACCATCTTGGTTAGTAATTCCAGTAATTAAAGCTATTTTTCTCATCTTTAATCTCTCCTTATCTTTTGGCTTAGGAATAACTGCAATTACTTCCAAATTTCCATCGAATATTATTTTTTCAGAATCTGCAGTTAAAATAAAAGAATCACCTTTTTTTATTTTTGTATTATTTATTGATCCACATCCATCAATAACATAAAACAATTCAAATCCTTTGTTTTCGTATTCTGTTTTTTCGCTAATAAAAAGTTTGTATACATTAAAATGTGAATTTTTAAAAGTATTCTCATCTTTAAAATCATGTATTTGGTTTTTTTGAGTATTATAATTTATTACATTTAAAGCATCAACTAGATTCAATTTTCTATTTACAGATTCATAATAATCAAAAATTCTATATGTTAAATCTGATGATTCTTGAACTTCAAGGATAAAAGTATCTCCATGAATCGCATGAACGGTACCAGGCTCTACTATAACTAAATTGCCTGGATTAATTGGTTTTTCAATTAAGAACTTTTCTACTAGTCCTCTTTGAATCATCTCTAACATTTCTCTTGAATTTTTTAAATCTATACCTAAAGTTACAGTTTTTGCAGTTGTTTCAGGTAATATATACCAGCATTCAAATTTTCCAAGAGAGTTACACATTTTTAAAGCATAATCATCATTTGGATGTACTTGAACGCTTAAATTACTACTCGAAGATATTAATTTTAAAAGTAAAGGGAATTCTTTATCAGGGTAATTTCCAAATAATTCAGGATGCTTTACCCATAAGTGTCTTAATGTTTGACCTTTAAATTTTCCATTAGCGATAACTGAAGATTTCCCTCTATATCCTGATATGATCCAAGCTTCTCCTGTGCTTTCGGGACAATCATAAATTTTATTTAATTCTTTACCAGCCCATGGCTTCTTTTCAAAATATGGTTTTAAAAATAAAATCATAATAATGTCCCTCCTTTAAAGAAATGTTATTTTGCTCCTTTATGTTTTAATACAGCCGGAATAGTTTTGAATACTAATCCTAAATCAAACCAGAAACCTCTATGTTTAAAATATTCTAATTCTAGTTTTTGTCTTTCACCAGATTTAAAGTCTACATCGCTTCTACCATATACTTGCCAATATCCTGTTAAACCGGGTTTAGCTTTAAGCATTATACTTAATTGATATTCTGTAAAATTGCTCAATTCTTTTTCTGTAATTGGTCTTGGTCCAACAACGGATAATGTTCCAAATAGAATATTAAATAATTGTGGTAATTCATCAATTGATGTTTTTCTTAGGAATCTACCAAATTTAGTAATTCTAGGATCATTATCTAGTTTTCTTTCTCTAAGCCAAATTTCTTTTTGTTCAGGAGTAAGATATTTATCTATATTGCTTTCAGCATCATAATACATTGTTCTAAATTTAAATACTTTTATCTTCTTACCTTTCTTACCAATTCTTTTATCATTAAAGAAAGGATGTCCTTTTGTTGCAAAAAGATTTATTATAAAAATAATAAGCAAGAACCATGAAATTAAAAGTATTAAGATTAAAGATGAAAAGAAATCAAATATTCTTTTTGTAAAAGAATACCACCATCCTCCTCTTACTTTTATTTCTTCTTGCTCAACTGTATTCTCTATATTATTATCCATTTTTATGACCTCCAATATTTTATTTTGCCATAAACATTAATTATATTATATTATAATATAACGTTAAAAACAACTTAATAAAACACTTTCATTACATTTTCTTTACATTTTTATTAAAAAATAAAAGACATTACGTATTAAAATACATAATGCCAATAGATTTATTCATAGCCTTTTGGATTTTTCTTCTGGAAGTTCCATGCTGATTTACACATATCATCAATTGTGTATTTACACTTAAAACCTAATTCTTTAAATGCTTTGCTGCTATCAGCATAGAATTCATCGATATCTCCTGGTCTTCTTTCTACAATTTTATAAGGAATATTAAACCCACATGCCTTTTCAAAAGCATGTAGTACATCTAATACGCTTTCCCCTTTGCCTGTACCTAAATTATATTTAACTAATCCTGGATTTGTAAATAACTTATTTAATGCTTGGACATGACCGATAGCTAAGTCACAAACGTGTATATAATCTCTAACACCAGTTCCATCATGTGTTTTATAATCATTGCCAAATATATTTAAGAAAGGTCTTTTGCCTATTGCTACTTGTGTAATATATGGTGCTAGGTTATTAGGAATACCATTTGGGTCTTCACCAATTAGTCCGCTTTCATGTGCTCCAAATGGATTAAAGTATCTTAAAATAGCTATATTAAAACGTTTATCGGAATTATATAAATCTTCTAAAATACGTTCAATGAAGTATTTAGTTGTTGCATATGTATTAGTTGTATTTCCAATTGGATGTTCTTCAGTGAATGGTAAAAACTGAGGGTTACCATATACTGTTGCTGTTGATGAGAATATAAAGTTAAACACGTTATATTCTTGCATAACTTGCAATATGTTTATTGCACCAGTAACATTATCTTCATAATATTTAATTGGAAATTTTACGCTTTCTCCAACTGCCTTAAAGCCAGCAAAATTTATTACTGCATCTATTTTGTTATTCTTGAAAACATTTCTTAAATCTTTCTTGTTAAGCACATCACCTTTGACAAATAAGAAATTTTTATTTGTAATTTGTTTGATTCTATTAATTACTACTTCTTTTGAATTTGATAAGTTGTCAAATATAATGACATTATAATTGTTGATTAAAAGTTCAACACATGTGTGGCTACCTATGTAACCAGCACCGCCTAAAACAAGTATTGTTTTCATATAATCACCTCGTATACATTGTGAATATTCTATTTTAATTATAACATAATAAAAAATTAATTAAATAATAAAAGACATTATGTATTAAAATACATAATGTCATTTAATAATTAGTTGTTTTCAACTGTTTCTTTTTGTTCTTCTTTTTTTCCTAACTTTTTATGATCTAAACAAATATTTACTATGCAACCTACAAAACATCCTAAGATTAATAATGCTGGTCCAGCAATTAATAATTTAATACCACCTTGAACTTTAACTGTATTGTTATTATATGATACATAAGAACCTTCTGTTACTACTTCTTTTACAACTATTTTGAAATCATTTGTAAAGTTAGTTAAAACTTCGTCATATTTTTCAATTTTAGTATCAAATGCTTTCTTTTTAGTTTCGTAATCAGGATCGCTACTTCCGTTTTCTAATTGCTTATTAATTGCTTCTAATTTTCTTTCAAATTCTGCGTTTTCAACAGCTAATTTTGCAATAATTTCATTATATGCTGCTAAATCTGGAGCAGTTATATTTGAATTAAAACTATTTGCAACATCAACTAAATTATTTATTTTATTTTGATTTAATTGTAAATCACTTTCATATTTTTGTTTTTGATTTAATAGCTCTGCTTCATATGATGTAAAATCTTTTACATAACCGTTTTTTTGAAGTTCTGTTACTAATGCTTCAACATTATTTTCAGTGAAATAAATTGTTAATTCATTATAATAAGCAGATAGCTTCTTACCATCTGATAAAGATACATCACCATATTTTTCGATTAGTTTTTCATATTGAGCTTGAAGTAATTCATATTGTTTAACCAAGCAATCTGCTTTTGTGTCATATACATTTGAATTTTTATATGTATCAAGTAATGAATCATATTTAATAGTATCAAGTAATAAAAGAGTTTTGTTATATGGTTGATCAGCTACTGCATGGATAAATTTATTAGCTTGAGAACCATTTTTAAAATACTTAACATTAGCAACTAATTTAAACTTCATATCAGTTACTTCATTAGTTGTTTCATTTCTAGTGATATCACAAGTAACTTGAATACCATCTTTATCAACTAATTTTTCAATATTAATGTTTTTAAATTCTTCGTTAGATTCTTTAACTTTATTTAATGAATTAGGAGAAATTAACATTTGATAATTAAATTTAGAATCATCAATATATTTGCCTTCTTCTATGCCAGGTATTACATATTCATAATTAACATAATATTGTCTTTTATTTTGATTGTAATAGAATTTTACAAACAAAATGCCAACAAGTGTTATTGATAATGTTATGATTAATAGTAGTATTTTTCTACCAAATGCAACCTTAAATAAATCTAATAAAGATATACCTTCTTCATCTTTTTCTTCGTACATAGGAATGCTCCTTTCATTAATATAAATATTAAATACATAAAAATAATATCATATTAAGTTAAATAAAGCAAATGAAAATGTTTGCAAATGCGTGAAAATTTTTGCAGCAACATTAATTATTGGCTTTATAAAGCCTTTTATTTATCTTTACAAAAATATTACATTTGATAAATTATTGAAGATGTTTCTATTATTTTGTATAATGAATTTAGTATTGTTCAATATATTAATATAATAATGGAGGTTTGTGTAATGATAGTTGGAACAACAAAAGAATTAAAAGATAATGAATTTAGAGTTGGTTTAACACCTGATAATGTTCTTGCTTATGTATCAAGTGGCCATACTGTATTAGTAGAAAAAGGAGCAGGGTTAGGCGCAGGGTTTACTGATGAAGAATATGCTAGTGCTGGAGCTAAAATAGTTGAAACCGCTAAAGAAGTATATGAAAGTGTAGATATGCTTGTTAAGGTTAAAGAACCTGAAGAATGTGAATATAAATATTTTAGAGATGGATTAATTCTATATACATATCTACATCTAGCTGCTAATAAACCATTAGCTTTAGAATTAATTAAAAAAGGTGTATCAGCAGTTGCTTTTGAAACAATAACTGATGATTTTAATAATTTACCATGCTTAAGACCAATGAGCCAAATTGCAGGTAGATTATCTATTCAAGAAGGAGCTAAATACTTAGAAAAAGGATTTGGTGGACGTGGAATACTTTTAGGAGGTGTTCCAGGTGTTGAAAGAGGTAAGATTGTAATACTTGGTGGAGGGGTTGCTGGTACATTTGCAGCTAAAGCAGCTATAGGTATAGATGCTCAAGTAACACTATTAGATATTAATCCAAATAGATTAGCATATCTAGAAGATATATTTGGTGCAAATGTAACAACACTATATGCTACAGAAGCTAATATTAGAAAGTCTTTAGCTGAAGCTGACTTAGTAATAGGTTCTGTATTAATTCCAGGAGGTTCTACTCCTAAACTTGTTAGAAAAGAACATTTAAAATTAATGAAGAAAGGTTCTGTTATTGTTGATATTGCAATAGATCAAGGTGGATGCTGTGAATCTAGCCATGTTACAACACATAAAGACCCAATCTTTATTGAAGAAGGAATTGTTCATTATTGTGTTGGTAACATGCCAGGAGCTGTACCTAGAACATCTACTATTGCCCTAGCTAATGCTACTATAAAATATGGTTTAATGATTGCTAATTTAGGATTAGAAAAAGCAGTTCATAAAGATAAAGGTCTATACAATGGTATTAATATTTATAACCATAAATGTGTAAACAAAAATGTTGCTAAATCACTTGATTTAGAATATGTAGAAATATTAAAATAGTTTCAAGTTAAAAACGGCTAAAAATAGCCGTTTTTAATTAGCAACAATTATTAATTATACAAACATTATTAAATAAACTGGTAATATAATTAAATTACCTTCTTTTTTTAGAATATTTTTATTACCAAAAACAATTCCTTTTTTCATTTTATAATTTCCGTTTTCATCTATTAATTTCGGAATTGCTCTAAAATTATTTTGGTCTTTTCCTGATTTTATTTCTATTGGTAAAATTGATAGATTATCATAATCATTAATTAGAAAATCAACTTCTCCAATTTTTTTACTATCAAAATAAAATAATTCATGTCCATGGGATATTAATTCTGTTGCACATACTGTTTCATAAACAGATCCTAAATTAATTCCATAGTCATTATCTAATATAGCTCTTACATTATTTTTAAATAAAATGTTTGTTAACAATCCAACATCATTAAAATATAATTTCATAAGATTCTTGCTACTTGATTCTATAAGAGGAAATATGGGGTTGCTAACAGCTTTAACGCATTGTGCAATACCTGAATGAATCAAATATTCGAAATCTTCACTATATTTCTCTGTTCTTTCTTTTTCTTTTTCCTCAATTTTATTTATTTGTAATCTTTTGACTTTGTTTTCCATATATGATGGCATCATTTCATATATTCTACGAATATGCAATTTATGTTCTTCATCGTATTGACTACAATCATCACTATAATATAAATATGTTTGTTGCTGAACATTCCTCATTTTATTTATGTTTTTCTCATTAACAAATTCTTTTACAGCATCTGGCATTCCACCACAAATCAAATATTCCTTGAATCTTTTTAAAAACGTTTCATGAACTGACTCGTTAATTTGAGTTAAATTATCAAAACATTCTTTTAAATAGTTTATCGCCTCTTGACCAACGTTGTTTGCCCATAAGAATTCTTCAAAGTCCATTGGGTACATCTTTAGTTCATTTATAGAACCCATAGGAATAAATGTATGCTTTAAAGTTATTCCAAGTAATGATCCACTTACAATATAGGTATATTTTTTATCTTGATTTAGTGCTTTTAACATAGTTAGAAGGTGAGGGTATACTTGTATTTCATCTAAAAAAATAATAGTATCATCAAAATCATTTAAAATAGAATTTTCATAAGACGAGACCTGAATATAAAAGTCTCTTGTCGTTCTTATATTTGAAAAAATTTTTTCACCATTATAATCATCTTTTAAATTTATTTCTAGATAATTTTTAAAGTGTTTTTTTGAAAGATGCCTAATAATAAATGTTTTGCCTACTTGCCTTGCACCATCAATAACAAGAATTGTTTCTCTTTTACTTTTAAAATATTCAATTATTGCATTTTCTATCTTTCTTTTAAACATAATTATCACCACTTTTGCACTTTTCTAATATAATTATACTACTAATTTTGCACTTTTCCAATAAAAAATAGGCGTAAAAAATACACTTTTCCAAAGAATAATAGTGATAAAGCAATAAAACAATTCATATTAACCAACAAAAAAAGGCTTCGTTAAGCCTTTTATTTGCAAATGCATTATTCTTCTTTAGGTGACCAACTTTCTTGTATTGGCCTAATATCAAGTTTACCACTTACTTTTACTGATACTTGATATTTATCTTCATATACAATTTCACCAGGTAAAAGGTTAGTATAAACTAAATAAAATGGATGATTGTAACGCTCAAGTAGCCACATAGCTGGCATTATCATATTAAGCATTTCTTCAGAGTTTTCTGTTTTAAAAAAACATATTACTTTTTCTTGATTTTTGCACTGTGGAGGCCATGGTAATTCATGGGCAAACCAGTCATCAATTTCTTTAAATAAACTTTTATCTTCTTCATCCATTATATCATTTTGAATTAAATCCCAGCACATACTAAAAATACCTCTAGCATACATTGTGTTTTCTGCTAATTCTTGACCTTGAATTCTTGCATATTTAAATCTAGAAATAATATTTTTATTTTCCATATGAAGGACCTCCTTCATTACATATTATAGATTTTTAATAATTCTATTTTTTAAATCTTCAAATTTCTTTGGATCAAACTTATCACTATTATCTTTCCATTTAATATCAACAGTATCATTAATAAATCTAGGTATTACATGGATATGTAGGTGAAATACAGTTTGACCTGCAGCTTCACCACAGTTATTTAAAATATTAATACCATCGCAGTTAAATGTTTTTCTAAGAGCTTCTGCTATTTTTTTAGCTATTTTCATAGCGTAACCAAAAGTATCAGAATCAATTTCTAAAACATTTGCGTAATGTTTTTTAGGTATCACAAGAGTGTGTCCTACACCTGCTTGTGATAAATCTAAAATACATTTAACTACATCATCTTCATATATTGTTGTTGAAGGAATACTTCCTTCTATAATCTTACAAAAAACACACATATTTATACACCTCTATTTTATTATATCATAAACTAAAGATTTTATGAAAAAAACAACGATTTATGATCATAAGATTATTTTTTAAGAGTTTAATTAATTGATAATATAAAATCTTAAAATAATTAATCAAATAATTTAATAGATAATATATTATCTTTTTTCAAATTTTTTTCTCATTTTCTCATATTTTATAACTTCATCTATATTTTTAAAATTAGGATTAGAAAACATATTTATTATCTCATCATCTAAATCTATTGCAACACATAATTTAGTTAATGCATGCAATGATATTTCTCCTTTTGATTCAAATCTTTTAATTGTTCCAAAAGGAACATTACTCATAGTTGCTAATTCTTTTTGTGTTATATTTTTAATTTTTCTTAACATTTTAAATCTTTTAGCTAACCCTAAAATCATTTCGTCTGTAGTTAAAAAATATAGCATTTTAAATCCCCTCTCTAACAGATAACATATTGTCTTTTTGTGCTTCTATTTTGCAAAAAGGATAATATGTTATACCAATAAATAAGCCATATAATATGGAATAGTTAATATATTATTATTTTCTCCAACATTACTATTACATAATTTTATTAAGCCGTTAACGCTTGGATATGTTTTTTTGTCGTTTAAAATAGTTTTTGAAGATTTTGTATTACCATTTTTAGCTTTTACTTCTACTAAAGTAATTATTTTGTTATATTTTGTTATAAAATCAATTTCTAATCCACTTTCTTTTGAAAAATAGAATAAAGGAATATTCATTTTAGAAAAAGCATCTGCAATTATATTTTCATAGATATATCCCTTATATTGCCCCATATCACCTAGAATAATATCACTTGCTGTTCCGTCATCTAACATAGATATAAATAATCCTGTATCAGCAAAATATAATTTAAATATATTGCTAATTTTATTGCCTTCTAGTGGATTTTCAAGAATAGATAAATTATAACAATAATTTACTAATCCGTAATCAACTAACCATTGTATTGCAGAATCATATTTTGCTGATGATCCTTTTTTCTCTATGTTTGAATACATAAACTTCTTGTTTTCTTTAGCTAACTGAGACGTGATAGATGAATATATTTTATTAATATTAGCTAATAAAGATAAATCAGTTTTCTCGTTTTCTTTTTCATCTAAATGTTTTCCAAAATCATCTTTATAGCCTTCAAGGATATCTTTTTGTTCAATTAATGCATCGCGATAATTATTATTTCTAAAAAAAGCATCAACAACAGCAGGCATTCCACCAACACAAATGTATTCCCTAAAATACCTAAGCATAGCTTCATGTATAGAATCTCTTACGGGCCTTCTATTAATAAAACAGTCTTTTATGTATGATAATGTATCTTTATTAATTCCTTTAGCCCATAAAAACTCTTCAAAGTCCATAGGCTTCATATAAACTGTATGCTCAAATCCGATTGGAGCACCACCATGATATTTTTTATTGTATCCTTTCAGTCCTAAAAGGGATCCTGAAGCGATTATATCAAATCTTCCGTCCTCCATAAAAGGCTTTATAGCAGCTCTTGCTCCAGAACATTCTTGTATTTCATCAAGAACTAAAACGGTTTTAAACGGAATGAATTTTTCTTTTGGCCTAATAAAAGAAATATTAGTGATAATATCATTAACATTTAAGTCTTCATTAAAACATTTTTTAAGTTCAATATCTGTTTTAAAATTTATATATATCACATTTTCATAATTCTCTTTAGAAAATTTTTTTATTATAAAAGTTTTACCAACTTGCCTTAATCCTTTTAAAATAAATGCTTTTTTCTTAAACTGAAGTGATTTTTTCCACTCGTAGAGCTCTTTTTCGATTTTTCTTTCAAACATATTTATCACCCTTCTTTAATTATATTATAGACTTTTCCAAGCGACTTTTCAACATATTTATAGACTTTTCCAAGTGAGTTTTTAGCAAAACTATAGACTTTTCCGAGCGACTTTTTTCATTTTAAGTAGATTTTTCCAAGGGACTTTTATAAAAAATGTTTTATTTTTCTTATTATAATTTAAAATATTTTTTCTTATTTTACACAAAATAAAGCTTTGTTGTAAATAAGTTAAATAAATGATAAAATTAATATAGTATATTAAAAGTTCTACTATTGGAGGTATTTATGGTAAATAAAGTTTTTAGAGATCCTCTATATGGCTATGTAAGAGTAAATGATGAAATAATTGATGAATTGATAAATTCAACTGAATTTCAGCGTTTAAGACGTATAAAACAATTATGTGGTGTATCAATGGTCTTTCATATGGCAGATCATACTAGATTTTCTCATTCACTAGGTGCATATGAGCTTGCTCGTGAAGTGTTAGAGAAGGTAATTGATGTTAAAAATGCATTGAATGATTATGAAAAAACTGTTTTTTTATGTAGTGCACTACTTCATGATGTTGGACATGGTCCATATTCACATAGTTTTGAAAAAATATTTAAAATCAGTCATGAAACAATGACTAATAATATTATTTTAGGTGATAGTCATATCAATAAAATTTTAACTAAATATAATCCAAATTTAGCAAGCGATATTGCTTCAGTTATATCGCATAAGCATAAATTCCCTTTAATCGAACAACTTGTTTCTAGTCAACTTGATGTTGATAGAATGGATTATTTAAGAAGGGACGCTTATTTTACAGGTGCACAATTTGGTGATATCGATATAGAAAAAATATTACGTGGTATGCTTGTTAAAAATGGTAAGATTTTATTTAAATATAATTCAGTACCAAATATTGAAGATTATTTAATGAGTAGATACCATATGTATTATCAAGTATATTTCCATCCGGTATCACGTTGTTTTGAAGTTATGTTAGAAATGATTTATCAAAGATGGTATGAGTTAATAAAGAGTGGTTATCAATTTAGAACTGATGTAAGCTTATTAATTGATGTAATTGATAAAAAGACAGTCGACGCATTCTTAAAAATAGATGATGTATATGTAAATGGATGTATTCAACAATTTCAATATGAAAAAGATAGAATCTTAAGTGATTTAGCTACTAGATTATTTAATAGAAAACTATTTAACCATATTGATTTAAAATATGCATCAGATGAACAAGTTGATGAAATAAAAAAACTCAAGAATAACGATAAATACTATTATAAAGAAGATGTTGTTGCTAAATCTGCATATGATTATCAAATAGATGAACAAATAAAAGTATTAATCCCAGGAGATAAAGAAGTAGATTTACTAGAATTCTCACCAATAGTAAAAGCATTTAGTAGAAGTAGTAAATATACATCTAAATTAATATACTATAGTGAAATTTAATGAAATAGTAGTTGTTGAAGGATTACATGATTTAGAACGCTTAAAAAAAATATACCCAGAGATGGATATATTAATTACTAATGGTAGTGAAATAGAAGAAAACTTACCTACTATTATAGAAGCATCTAAGAAAAGAGATATTATATTATTCTTAGATCCAGACTATCCTGGAGAAAGAATCAGGAAGAGAATTCAACAAGTAATTCCAAATGCAAAGCATGCATTTTTAAAGAAAGATTTAGCAATAAGTAAAAATAAGAGGAAAGTAGGCATTGAGCATGCCAAAGAAAGTGATTTAATTGAAGCTCTAAATAACTATCTAACACCAGTAGAAAATACTAATAACGTTAGTTATTTAGACTTATATAATCTAGGATTATTTGGTAATGTTAATAGTCAAAAATTAAGAGATAAAGTATGTGCTAAACTTAATCTGGGGCATACTAATGGAAAGACATTTTTAAAGAGAATTAACATGTTTAACATATCTATTAAAGATGTAGAAAACGCCTTAAAATAGCGATAATTTAGTAATAAAGGAATGATTAATATGGATACAAACAAGATAATTAAAGATAATAATTTTCATATCAAAAAGAAGTTTGGACAAAACTTTTTAACTGATAAAAAAATATTAGAAAAAATCATTTCTAGTGCCGAACTAGATAGTGAAGTTGGAGTAATAGAAATAGGACCTGGACTAGGTGCTTTAACAAGCATGTTATGTGAGAATTCTAAGCGCGTTTTAGCTTATGAAATTGATAGTGATTTAATACCTATTTTAGAAAAAAATCTTGCTTCTTATAATAACTTAACTATACTAAATAAAGACATATTAGAAGCTGATGTAAATAAAGATATTAAAACATATTTATCTGATTGTAAAAGAGTTTATGTTGTTGCTAATCTTCCATATTATATTACTACACCTATATTACTTAATTTATTACAAAAGGTAAAGATTGATAAATATGTTGTTATGATGCAGCTTGAAGTAGCTGATAGATTATGTGGTAAAGTAAGCACAAAAGAATACAATTCCTTATCTATTACAATACAATATCAAGCAAGTGTTAAAAAGCTATTTAAGGTTCCTAGAACTGTATTTAAACCTGCACCAAATGTTGATAGTGCAGTTATTGAAATAAAAGCTTATAGTAACATAGAACATAAGCCTAGAAACCCTGAATTCTTCTTTGATGTAGTTAGAAATTCATTTGGTCAAAGAAGAAAAACATTAATTAATAATTTAATGAATCGTTTTGGTCCTGAAAAGGAAAGATTCATTAAAATATTAAATGAAATGAATTTAAAAGAAACTGTTAGAAGCGAAGAATTAAGCGTAGATGAATTTGTAACTTTATCAGATAAAATCTTAGAAGAATTTATGTCAAAAGAAATGGTAGATTTGTTTGATAAAGACTTACAACCACTAGGTAAGCGCGTAGCAAGAAATACCTTAAATGAGCCAAATGCCTACTTTAAGGTTACTTGTGCAATTATTAAATTTAATGGTTTATATTTTATTCAAAAAAGAAGCCCATATAAACCAATTAGCCCAAATATTTATGAGTTCCCAGGTGGTGGGTTAGATAGTGGTGAGTCTGAATTAGATGGCTTAATTAGAGAAGTAAAAGAAGAAACTGAACTAGAACTTAAAAATATAGAGTTATTAGATAAAATAGTTGGTAAATATATTATTAGATGCATTTATATGGCTGAAGCAGTAAGCGATAAGGTTGTATTACATGAGGCTGTAGATTATAAGTGGGTTAAAAAGGATGAATTAAAAGAAATATCTGTAATGAAAAAGAACCCTAGTTTAATGGAGAAATTAGATGATTAAAGAAAAAGCTTATGCTAAAATCAATATTTATCTAAAAGTTCTAGGAAAAAGAAGTGATGGATATCATGATCTAGAAACTTTAATGGTTCCAATCAATATTTATGATGAATTAGAGTTTACTGATTATGATTATGATATTATAGAATCTAGCATTAATATTAAAGATAATATTATGTTTAAAGCAATTAGATATTTAAAAGAAACTTATAATATCAAAAAATGTGTAAAGATAGTTTTAGATAAGAATATTCCTTTATGTGGTGGACTAGGTGGTGGAAGTGCAGATTTATGTGCAACACTTAGAGGCTTAAACAAATTATGGAATTTAAATTTATCTATTAATGAACTTGCAGATATTGCACTTAAATTTGGATCAGATACACTATTTTGCATGTTTAATAAACCAGCAATAGTTAGAGGTAGAGGAGACATTATAGAATTTGTAAGTTATCCTAAAAAGGATATTTATGTATTCAAACCTCGTTTTGAAGCACTAACAAAAGATGTTTTTGCTTTATATAAAGAAACAGACATTGGTGAAAACGAACTAGAAATGGCTTTAATAAGGCTATATCCGGATATTTATGAATTTAAAATGTATTATGAAAGTCAAGGATTAAAACTACATTTAACTGGTAGTGGTAGTTCGTATTATTCATTTGATATGAAAGATTTTAACTCTAATTATGATAATTTAGAATTAAAAACAGAGACATTAGAATGAAAAAAGTTACATTATTTTCATGAAAATTATTGAAAACGTTTTCTAATTATGATATAATTAGTATGTGCGAAGGGAATGATGGAAGATGAAAATAACAGACGTAAGATTAAAGAAAGTTGACGGACATAATAGATTAAAAGCAATTGCTTCTGTTACAATTGATGATTGCTTTGTTATTCATGAACTACGTATCATTGAAGGAGACAATGGTCTATTTATTGCTATGCCTTCAAGAAAACTTCCAGAAGGAGAATTTAAAGATATTGCTCATCCAATAAATACAGAAACAAGAGAGCAATTAGAAAAAGCAATATTAGACGAATATAATAAACAAGAAAACTAAAATAAGGACCATGATGGTCCTTTTTAAGATACTTGATTATTTTTAATAAAATGTTATAATATATCTAGCAATGATTTATAGAAGTTAGTAAATGAAAAGGATAGAGCTTGCGACTCTATCCTTTTCGCATTTGGCGGTAGCAATGAGATATAGTAGTTAGTTATTAACGCTTATTACTTTTACCAAGCATAAGAGTTATAACACATAGTGCTATAACTAGGATTACTAAGTAATCCACACTAATACCTCCTTGCTAAGTCATCATTGCCACCATTAACAAGTATTTCATTGCTATCCTCCTGCACCTTGCGGCAATATAGATTATATATAAAACAAAGAGTAAAATATATAGAATTTTTTTGAAAAATTATTTATTTTTTGACCCTAGAAAAAAGGACTTAAAAGTCCTTTATTTTTTTGGTATAATTAGTTTGAGGTTTTGTATATGAAAATTAGATGCTTAATTGAAAATAATGAAACACCATTTTTTGTTTGTGAGCATGGTTTATCATTATTAATTGAATTTAATAATAAAAAAATACTATTTGATACAGGAAAAACAAGTAGTTTTTTAAATAATGCCAAAAAACTAAATATAGATTTATCTAATATAGATTATTTAATTTTATCACATGCTCATTATGATCATACAGGTGGAGTTATAGAATTTATAAAAGAAAATAATTATAAAAAGAATATATA
>JAILKD010000095.1 GCA_024694145.1 bacterium
TATTAATTGCTGCATTTATTATTGTTATATTGTTAACATCCCTATCAGGTAAAAAGCTACAAAAACATTTTAATATAACACCATATATTTTAGCAGGAGAATTAGTATTAGGATTTATATTCATGTTTGGACCTAAGATGGATAATTATAGTACAATATGGTTTTCAGATAGAAAAGAAGAACTAAATAGTTATATGGATAAATATTTAGAAATACCTTATGGCTCTAATTTTTCTAGAACACATGTAAAAAGTTATATTAATGATGATTATGTATATGCGGATAACTTTTCAAGAACAAACTTACATTTATCGGATTTAAGAGTGTTCCATTCATTCTATGATTGCAATACAAATGATTTAGCAGGTATCTATTATGATAATGCATCAAAAAGTGGTGAAACAAGAAATTCAAAAATGGTATTAAATGAATATTCACCTTTTGTTCATCAAACATTAGCAACAAAATATGTTGTAGTTGATAGTACTAGTGATTATAATTTTGAATTACCTACAAAGTATTATAAATTAATAAATGACAATGGACAGTTTAAGTCATATGAAAACTTAAATTATGCACCATTTATGATTTATGATAAGCAAATGGATAAGGAAAAATTCACTGCATTTTCACATCAAATTGCTAAGCAACAGTATTACTTAAATTATATGTGCTTCGATGAAGAAGTGGCTTTAACTAAAGAAAATCCTTCAGTTTCAACTGTTAGACATATAATAGATTATCCAACAGATGAAACACTTATTGATAATGATAACGAAATGATAGGTTATTCTATAGATAAAACTTGGACAAACATACCTACTAGTGGAGTAGTTCATTTCTATTTTAATGGTGGACAAGGTGCTAGAAGTGTGGAATTTAAAGAAGTAGAATTAGAGTATAGTGACGGTAGAAGAGTTAATGCATTTTCTGGATATGCATTCTATGATGAAGTCCCAAAAACTATTTGGGTTAAAAAAACATCTAGTTATAATAGATTAAGCCAAAATGGTAAAAGTATTAATTTGGAATTTACTAATTATAAGGAATATGATAAATATATAACTAGAATGGAAAAATATAATAATCTAGAACTAAAAGTAGATGAAAATAAACTTCATCTATCATATCATAGAGATGTTGATAGTAATAACGTAGTTGTTTTACCTATATCTTATAATGAATGTTGGACTTTAGATAAAGATTATAAGATTGTTAAAACTTATGGAGGAATGCTTGGGATAGAAATTCCTAAAGGAAGTAATGATGTAAATATTAATCTAACATTTAAACCTAGGTATCTACACGAAGGTGCATTAATATCTATTAGTGGATTAATTATTTATACATTCATATTAATTTATAATTATAGGAGGTTAAAACTAGATGAAGAAAATAACAATTATTGTACCTTGTTATAATGAAGAAGCTGTCCTAGATTCTTTCTATAGGGAAATAAAAAAATGGTTTAATCCTAATTATGAAATGAATTTATTATTTGTTAATGATGGTAGTCGTGATAAAACTTTAGAAATTATTAAAAAATTTGCTAAAGAAGATAATACTGTAAAATATATTTCATTTTCAAGAAACTTCGGAAAAGAAGCAGCTATGCAAGCAGGCCTTGAAAAATCAAAAGATAAGGATGCAGTTATTATAATGGATGCAGATTTACAACATCCACCACACTTAATTCCAGAAATGATTAAAAACTGGGAAGCTGGATATAATATTATTTACACTAAATTCTCATCTAGAAAAGGAGAATCATTATTAAAAAGAATCTTTACTAGATGCTTCTATGGCATTTTTAACCACTATTCTGATATTGAAATGGAACGTGGTGTAAAAGATTATCAATTACTAGATAATAAGGTAATTAAGGCATTTCTTGCCTTACCAGATAATAATAGATTTATGAAAGGAATATTCTCTTGGGTAGGTTTTAGTAAAATATGCATTCCATTTGAATTTATTCCAAGAAAAGAAGGAAAAACTAAATGGAATTTTAGAAAGTTATTTAAATATGGATGGAATGGAATTAATCAATTTTCTAATATATTAATGTTTTTTGTAAAGCTTGCAATGCTATTAGTATTTGCTACATGCTTAACAGAAACAATTCTATATTTTACTCATGTAATAGAATCATATGATTTAAAATATTATCTATTACATTTAAAAATTGATGTATTTATGTTTATTTTATTATTCTTAATTAAAGAGTTATTCTATTTAACATATCAAAATAGACGACAGTTATTTAATAGACCAATTTATTTAATAGAGGAAGAGTCAAATGATTAAAAGAATTTGGAAGTGGGGAGTAAATAAATTTTGGAATAGAAAATTTATTACATTTTGTATTATTGGAGTATTAAATACATTAATACATTTAGCTACTTTGTATTTGATGTATAGATTATTTGAATTAATTAATGTTTTACAAACAGAAAATCTTGTTACTGTAAAAGTATTAATTGGTAATGCGATTGCTTTTATAGTAGCTTCAACATTTTCATATTTTGCTAATAATTATGTTACATTTAAAAATAAGACTAGTAGCAAAAAAACTTTTATGGAATCAATGGTAATATTTTTAGCAAGATTTGGTTTAACTGAGCTATTAACATTTATTATCGTATCTATATTTAAAGCATGTAAATTAAGCGATATTTGGATTAAATATGTAGGTCCGTTCTCTGCATCAATTATAATGATTCCTATTGCTTATATTTTCCTTGCAAAAGTATTAGATCATTCTTCAAAGGATAAAAAAGAAGATAACAATGATGAAATAATAGACGAAAATAGCGAAAATGTATAATATGTAGTAATAAGTATGTTATAATTGTTATAAGGAGGTGCGATATGAAGAATATAAATAAGAATATTTTAATTTTAATTGCAGGTGGTACAGGAGCCGGTAAAACTACTGTAACAAATGAAATATTAGAAGAACTTCAAGAAAATGTAACTGTACTTAATCAAGATGATTATTATAAGTCTTTTGATGAACTTACTCTTGATGAAAGAAAAAAGGTTAATTATGATCATCCTGAATCAGTAGATATGGATTTACTTGTCCTACATTTAAAAAGATTACTTAAAGGACAATCCATTTCTATGCCTAAATATGATTATGTAAAATATAAAAGAAAATCAGCAAAGGTTGTTGTTAGACCTTCAAAAGTAATTATTTTAGAAGGTGTATTAGCATTAGAGGATGCAAGAATTAGAGATTTAGCTTCTATTAAAATATTTGTTGAATCAGATGATGATACAAGATTTATTAGAAGATTAGTTAGAGATATGAATGAAAGAGGTAGAAGCTTAGATGATGTTATTGATCAGTATTTATCTACAGTTAAACCAATGTATCATATCTTTGCAAAACCAACAAAGCGTTATGCAGATATAATTATTCCAAATGATAGTTCACATTCTATAGCTGTTGATATCATTATTGCAAAAATTAAGACTATTTTAAGAGAATTGGAAGAGAGTTAGTATGATAGGCATTATAGGCGCAATGAAGGTTGAAGTTGATGGAATTGTTGCTTTAATTTCAAACTCTAAGGAGAAAAAAATCGCTAAAAGAACCTTTTTTCAAGGATTTATTGGTAATACTGAAGTAGTAGTTGTAGAGTGTGGTGTAGGTAAGGTAAATGCTGGAGTTACTACATCAATTATGTGTGATAACTTTGATGTTAGTTTGATTATTAATACAGGAGTTGCTGGTGGAGTAGATAACATCAAGCCTCTTGATTTAGTAATTGGTAATGATTTAGTTTATCACGATTTTGATATAACACCACTTGGCTATAAAAAAGGTGTAATACCTGGTGATGGTAAAATTTTTAAAACAAATGATCTAGTTAGAGATATGTGCATTGAAATAGCTAAAAAGAAAAACATTAGTTATGAAGTAGGTAATATTGCTTCAGGTGATATATTTGCTACTAAAAAGGATATAATTAAAGATTTAGAAATGGATATTTTAGCTATTGAAATGGAAGGCGCAGCAATAGCTCACACATGCAAAATGTATGATAAGCCATTTATTGCCTTAAGAGTTATATCAGATGTACTTGAATCAACTAATCAAGCAGTTTCGTTTAATGAAGTAGAAAAAGAAGCTGCTGAAAAAGCACTTATGTTTGTTTGTGAAATTATAAAGAAAATTGCTATTGACAAAAAGAACAATAATATAGTATAATAAATGAGGCTAAAGAAAAAGCCTCAAAATGGCCCTGTGGTGAAACGGTTGAACACACATGCCTTTCACGCATGCATTTATGGGTTCGAGTCCCGTCAGGGTCACCATCCTAACAATTAAGGATTGCGAAAGCAGTCCTTTTTTTTGTTATTAAAAAGTAAAAAAATGTATAAATTAATCGCACTTGATATGGATGAAACATTACTTCAACCGGATAAAACAATATCTAAAGAAGATAAGGAATCTTAATTAAAGCACTTAAGCTTGATGGATTAAAGAATGTATTAAAACTATTAGGAATAATTAATGTTTAAGTCAGTGGAGCAATTTGTGTATTCGGACTTGTATCATTAATTCTACATACTTGTCCAGTTAGTTTAGTTTCATTCATAATAGTTGCTCTTGCAATAACGTTTACTACATTATTCATACTTACTCTAAAAAAAGGTAAGGCTAATAACGAAGTAAAAGAAGAAGTTAAAGAAGAATAAAAATTATTAAAGTGGTTGTCAATTTGACACCACTTTTTTATTTTTCGCTAATGAAAAGGCTTTAATATTGTAAAAAAAAAATAATATTATAAAATATTATTGTGTATTAGAAAAGGAGTGACCTATTATGTTTTACGAAGCAGAACAAATAGTTGACGGTGGATTAAAATTTTTATTTGCAATTGCAGTTATTTTACTAGCAACTAAGACACTTGGACTGTTGATGAGAAAAATCGGCTTGCCACAAGTATTAGGTTATATTCTTGCGGGTATATTAATAGGACCTGCTATTTGGGGATTAATCCCTGGAGTAGATAGCAGTTGGCTATTTCCTTTGCATCAGAGTGTAGAACTCAAGGCATTTGCGGAAGTTGGCGTAATACTGGTATTATTCATGGCTGGTTTGGAAACTGATTTAGGAGAACTTAAGCGAACTGGGTTAGTATCATTTTTAGTTGCTTTAGGCGGTGTTATGCTACCTTTAGGTTTAGGAATTCTTGCTGGTGGAATGTTTTTAGGATTTAATAACTTTATTAAATGTGTATTTATTGGAACAATCATGACAGCAACATCAGTTGGTATAACTGTTGAAACTCTAAGAGAAATGGGAAAATTAAAGGGTAGAGTTGGAACAACAATCCTATCAGCAGCTATAATTGATGATGTTTTAGGTATTATTGTTTTATCAATAGTTTTAAGTATTGATGGTGCAAGTGGTGCAGCAAGCCCAGTTCTAGCAAAAATAAATCCAAATGGAACAGTTATTATTTCTGTTTTATGGATGCTATTATTCTTTGCTTTAGCAATAGGTTTAGGTGTTATTTTATCTAAATTATTTACTCGTCTTGAAAAGAAACATCCAAAGACAAGAAGACAATTATTATATTCTTTAGTTGCATGCTTTGCTTATGCATTCGTTGCAGAATATGTATTTGGTGTAGCTGATATTACAGGTGCTTATATCGCGGGTGTAATATTATCAACTAACCATAAGAGCGCAGCTTATGTTGATAAACGTGTTAATACAAATACATATATGATATTTGGCCCAATATTCTTTGCAAATATAGGTATTGGGATGAATTTTAAGGATATGGATTATAAAGTATTCTTATTTGGCTTAGTATTCGTATTGTTCGCAATTTTAGGAAAGATTATAGGTTGTGGTGCTTTAGCAAAATCAACTAAGTTTAGCTTTAAAGATTCAGTTAAAATTGGTGTTGGTATGATTGCTAGAGGTGAAGTAGCTTTAATTGTTACTCAAAAAGGAATAGATGCTGGAATAATTGAAGGTAAGTATATTACAATAGTTGTTATGCTTGTACTTGTAAGTTCAATACTTGCTCCTATATTATTAAAATTATTGTTTAAAAATGATAAAGATGATAGTAATAATGAATTGCCAAATACTAATAATGAACAAGTAAAAGTAGAAGAAAAAGCAAATAATAACGAAGTTACAAATAATGAAACAGAAGTTATAAATGCTGTATAATTTTTAATAAAAATTAAGGCGTGTTAATGGGCATAAAAAAATTAAAAATAGATATTTACAATTAAAATTGTGTATGCTATAATATAGACGTTGTCTAGTGGAAAATAAATGTGCCCATAGCTCAACTGGATAGAGCGTTTGACTACGGATCAAAAGGCTGAGGGTTCGATTCCTTTTGGGCACGCCATTATGTCGGGACATAGCTCAGCTTGGTAGAGCGCTTGGTTTGGGACCAAGATGTCGCAGGTTCGAATCCTGTTGTCCCGACCATTTTAATAATTAAATGGCCCTATAGCCAAGTGGTAAGGCAAGGCACTGCAACTGCCTGAGCGGCGGTTCAAATCCGTCTGGGGCCTCCACATTTTTGCCACTTTAGTGATCAGGCACTAACGAACGATAGAAAGTAAGTTGTGTGTATCCTGTATCGCTTTTTTATTTGCTTTTATATAGCGTTGAGTAGTTCTTAAATTATGATGTCCCATTAATTCCATAAGATAAGAAATATTAATATTTTG
>JAILKD010000010.1 GCA_024694145.1 bacterium
TTGTATATTTAGAAAAAAAATGACACGTTTTTAACGTGTTTTTTTCTTATAGTTAAATTGATTTTATATATAATCTATGTTAAAATTAATAAGGTAATATTTGCCTTGTTGTCGGAACTGGTAGACGAATACGACTCAAAATCGTACGGAGAAATCCATGTGGGTTCGAGTCCCACACGAGGCACCACACTTAAAAATAAAAAGTCTGGAGTATTTATAATTATTCTTCAGACTTTTCTTTTTTTATTTCATCCAGTTTTTCTTGTATTCTTTCTTTTATAATAACTGCGATTTCTTTTGGGCTAAAATCTTTATATTCATCATAAGTAATTGGTTTTAAAATATATACCTCACATCTAACCTTCTTAAATGAATTCACATTAAATACTTTATAAGTATCATATAAACATACAGGTATAATTGTACATTTTGCTTCCCTTAAAAATCTAAAACAACCAGTGTTAAATTCTTGTAAGTTGTTTTTATTTCCACAGTGTCCACCTTCAGGGAATATACAATAGTTTATGCCACTTTTAACTTCATCACAAACTTTATGAAAATCTCTTAAAGTTTGCTTTAAATTGGCTTTATTAATACGCTTAGCATTATTTAAATCCATGAATGTTCCTTCAATTGATATATGACTACGCTTATCATCTATAACAAATCTAAATTGTTTCTCACTAGCAGTAACCATAGCTAGCCCATCATATTTACCTTGATGACTTGGATAAAATACATATCCATTTTCTTCGGGTATGTTTTCTTTACCAAAAACATAAGTTTTTACTCTACATTTTTTATTAATAGTTAAAACTATTTTTCTTCCAATATCATATCTAGCTTGTACATCAGTTACTTTTTTGATTCCTTTTCTCATTCTAAAATAGAAGCTAACACAATATGGAAAATATAATATAACCGCAAAGACTAATCTAAACATTCTTTTACCTCACTACTATCTATATTACTATTTTTTTCTTCTATTTCAATAGCTTCATTTTCGATAACGATTTCATTATTAGTATTATTTTCAATAGCTTTAGAATTAATACTACCTAATTCTTTATTCTTTTTTCTTTTTGAAATAATATGCATTAAAACCATTATACTAATCATACTTACTAAACCAAGTATAATACCTATTACTAATTCAGAAGTAGTATAACTAAAATCAGGATTATCAAAAATACCTTTTCTAATTATGATAGCAGGAGCAACTAAAACGAAAGCAAAGCTTGCATATTTAGTTTGATCTTCATATTTATTTATAACTATTTTAATTAATTTAGATAATAAGAATGATCCAATACCGTATCCTATTAAATAAATTCCTAAAACTGTAATTGTGTGTAAGAAAACACTAAAATCAAAGAAATTAGCAACTAAGGAAGTAAATGCACTATAATAACCTAGTGAGATTAATAATACTGCAAAATCTACTCCAGGAACTACTAATGTTGCTGATGTAAAGACACCTACAAAGAATAAGACAATATAATCAGCAATCATCATATCATCAAATGTAATTTCTTTACCAGCAGTTAAAAAGAAGGAAAACGCAATTAATAAACAAGATAGTAAAACCATAACAATCCAACAACTTGGTTTTTTTAGTCCACCTTTTAAATCTTTAGCCATATTAGGTATTCCACCTATAACCATTCCCATAACAAGTAAAATCATAATTATAGGAGTAGTTACATAAATGGTATTCATAGCAACACTACCTATAAAACCACCCGCAAAATAACCCATCATTATAAAGATTAAAAACAAGGCACTTTTTTTGAATTTTTTAAAGATATTGCTTATAGAATCAATTAAATCATAATAAACATTGATTTCTAAAGCTATTGTTGATGCAGATAATCCAGGAACTGCAAGCCCAACAAATCCTAAAATAAGACCTTTACAAAATATAATAAACCTTTTCATTAATCAATAACTACTTCGTATTTTAATACGCCTTTAACTGTTTCACCATCAATTTGTAAAGCAGTAGGTCTACTAAATTCTACAATTACATGCTTACCTACTCTTACATCAACCATCTTTTTATGTTTAATATGTTCACCTTTAAAAATTTTTGAAAAAACCATTAAAGTATGTAATTTTCCTGCTTTATGCATAACTACGTTTGTGACTAATCTTTCACTATTAAATCTATCTTGGTCTGGTGCAATGATCATTCCACCACCATAATATTTACCTTTCATTGTTGGAGCAAGCCAAACTTTTTTATATTCTTTAGTTACTCCATCAACAGTAACTTTTGCATTAGGTCTCTTATAATGGAATAATAGACCTTTAATTGCAATAGAAGCATAATTTACTGGTTTAGTTGATTTAGCTTGTTTTTCATCACCAACTTCACAGCAATATCCATCAATACCAAAACCTACACCATCAATAAATTTATATTTTTTGTCATTGATGATAACTGTTGGTAAGTTTTTAACAACATCATTTAATAAAATTAAATCATCTTCGACTTTATCTTTCATATCATTTAAGAAGTCATTACCAGTTCCGCTTGAATAAAAGTAGAAGTTACAAGGTAAATCAATTCCATCAACATAATTAGCAAAATGATGTAATGTACCATCTCCACCAGTTAATATTACTTTATCAGTCTTTTTTAAAGTTTTAATGAATTCTTTGTAATCCAATTCAATTACATCTTTTTTTTCTTCAATCCCATATTTTTCTTCTAGCTTTTTTTGTAATTCAGGATTGCAACCATTCTTAGATTTTGCATTGTACAATAAATAAATCATTTTACTTTTCCCCGCTTTCATTTAATTTATTTGTTATTAAATCTCTAACTATTTTAGAGATGTCTCTTGTTTGTAAATCTTTATAATCTTCATAATCTAAAACTTTTAAAATACTCATTTTTATTTTAGTTCTTTTAAATGGAAAATTCTTATGTATTTTATTTAAACCAGATAGGGCACATATAACAATCTTACATTTAGATTTAGTTGCTACTTGAAAACATCCATCTCTAAATGGAAGTAGTTGCTTTTCGTTGACTTTATTACGTGTTCCTTCAGGTGCTATACCTATTGAAAATTTATCCTCTTTAACAAATTTAATACATCTAACAATTGTTTTAAGTGCGTTTCTATCATTTTTTCTATCTATTGCTAAATAACAATTTCTATAAACAAATGGTCCAGCAATAGGGATCTTAAAATTTTCTGGTTTAGAAACATGTATTATTTGTGATTTTTTTAATGTATGATTAATTACAATTGGATCAAAATTTGATGTATGATTATATACAAATAAAAATCTTTCATCTTTTGGTACTAAATCAATGTTCTCTTTAATAATTTTAGTATGTGATAAGTTTAATAATAATTCCATTGTAAGAGATATTATTTTATCAATTATAAAGTTTTGCTTATCATATTCCTTTTTAGTGTTAATGAATAGTGAAAAAACAAATATGAATACAAACCATAAAATTATTAAAGATGCATATGCACCAATAAATAAAAGAATAGGAATCCAAAATTCATATGGTTTATTTATTTTTATTACTAGGAATGACATTAGTAGTGAAAAAAATAATGCTAAAAGTAAATCAATTTTCTTTATCATAGCCTAATCTCCAAAATAACAAATCCACATTTATTATAGCATGCAAAGAAAACAAATGAAAGATTTTTTTATTATATAAAAATCTTTTTTTATATAGCTCGTTTTAATTATAAATCTTTATGGTATAATAATAATGTAGGATTATTATTTAGGAGGATTTTACGTATGAAAGTAACAAAAGAAATGAATGATAATATTTTAAAAGTTAGATTAGTAGGAAGACTAGATACTAATACAGCACCTGCACTAGATAATGATTTAAAAGATGATTTAGAAATTGCAGAAAGATTAGAACTTGATTTAAGAGATTTAGACTACATCTCAAGTGCTGGTTTAAGAACTATTTTAGTATTCCATAAAAAAATGAATGCAAAAAAAGGATCTTTAGTTGTATTGCATCCAAAAGATGAAGTAATGGAAGTATTTGATATGACTGGATTCTCTTCATTCTTAAAAATTGAGGATTAATTATGGATCCACATGTTGAATTATTAATGGAACAATATAGAGAAAATCTACCAACATATGAAAAGATTAGAGATATTATTCTAGAAAACATACAAAACTTCCAGGCTGGTTTTAACGCACTTGTAAATAACATTGGTTCAAGAATCAAAACAGAAAAATCTTTACAAGGAAAACTAGAACTAAAAGGATCAAAATATGCATCAGTTTTTGATGTAACTGATATTGTTGGAGCTAGAATAGTTACATATTACTCTGATGATGTTGATAAGTTCGCTGCAAAGATTGAACAAACATTTGATATTGATTGGGAGAACTCTACTGATAAAAGAAAACTTTTTAATATTGATCAATTTGGATATATGTCCATTCACTATATTTGTAAAATACCAAAAGAAATGTATTATGATGAAAAAAATCCACTAATTAATGAAATAAGATTTGAAATACAAATAAGAAGTGTATTACAACATGCGTGGGCTACAATAGAACATGACACTGGTTATAAAAGCGATGTTGAAATTCCAAAAGATTATTTAAGAGCATTAAATAGATTAGCTAGTTTACTTGAACTTGCTGATGAATCATTCTGTGATATTAGAAACTCAATTGATGATTATAGAAGAAGAGTAAGACAAGTAGTAAGTAGTGGTAATTTTGCTGAAGTAGAACTAAATGGTGATACATTTAATATGTATGTTGAAAATGGCGGATTTGAGTCATTAAACAAACGTATAGCTACTATTAATAATATGGAGATTCAAGTAGTTCCACTAAATGAATTTTTAAAAGTATTCAAAGCATTTGAATTTAAAACATTAAAAGATGTAGATGATTTTGCTAAAGAATATTCTGATTTAGCTTATGAATTTTCAATTAGACAATTCGATGGTAAGGATATAGATATCATATCATCTGCTGCAGGTCCACTTGCATTATCTGTTGTATTTGTTTTAAGCAAGGGTATGGGAGAACAAATCATAAAGAAATTACTTGATTCTGTTTATGGACCTAGAAAAACAAACGAGAAACAAGCAGCTCGTTTAATGGAAATTGGTAGAACAATGGGTCTAGCAAAATAGATTATAGGAGTTTGCCATAAAGGCATAGTAATGAATATGGAAAATAATTATTTAGAAAGTAGAATATTTAAAGCAGATGTTGCTGAACTTGATAATTTGTTTGAATATTCTTCTAAACTACTTAAAATTTTAGAGTTTAGTTATAAAGAAATAACACTTATTAATACAGCGTTAGAAGAAATATTTGTTAATGTTGCAAAATATGCTTATGATGATGCAGGTTTTGTAGAAGTAACATTATCTAATGATAAGAGTAGTGTTAAATTTGTATTTAGAGATTCTGGTAAACCATTTAATCCGCTTGATAAAAAAGATCCAAATATAACAGCTTCAAGTGATGAAAGAGAAATTGGTGGACTTGGAATATATATGGTAAAACAAATTATGGATAGTGTTGTTTATGAATACACTAATAACCAAAATGTTTTAACATTAATTAAAAATAGAAAGCAACAATAAAAGGGCTAGCTTAGCCCTTTTTAATATATTCAAATCTATATTCTTGATTTATATTAGGATATTTAATTTTATCTACTTTTGATAAAAACATATCCTTTTTTCTTGCCCATATTTTATCACTGTTAATATCTTTATAAATTACTAATTCATCTAATGTTTCACTATCTTTAGCAATACATATTACTTGATAAACATTTCCTTTAAAATGCTTATATATTCCATTAATTACTACATCCATTATTCATCAATTCCTTCAACGTTAAATCCTAGATTAGTAATAGTTGCTTTGATTAATTCATCAGATAATTCTTTTTTATAAGTAATAGTAGCTTTCTTTTCTTCTAAACTTACATCAACTTTTTTAACACCCTTAATGTCTTTTAATGCATTCTTAACTCTGTTACAACAACCTTCACACTTCATACCACTAATTAATACTTTCTTTTCCATAATTTAACCCTCCTAATTCTTAGTGAATTTAATATAACTGTAATACTTGAAGCCATCATAGCAAGACTTGCCCACATTGGATTCATAAAAATATTTATAAATTCTAATGCACCTAATGCTATAGGTATCATAAGTAGATTATAGAAGAACGCCCAGAATAAGTTTTCTTTAATTATTCTAAATGTTTTCTTAGATATTATAAATAAATTAACAATAGAATCCATATCATCACTAATTAATATTACATCAGATGCATCACTTGCAATATTGCATTCTTTATTTATTGATACACCAATATCTGCACTAACTAAGCTTGGAGCATCATTTATTCCATCTCCAACCATCATAACAAATTTATCATTATTTTTTAATTCTGTTATTATTTTTTGTTTATCTTTTGGATAAACATTTGAATATACATTATCAATATTTAAATTTTTACTAATAAGATTAGCACTTGTTGAATTATCACCTGTAATTATGTATAATTCATAATCTTTTTTAAGTTCATTAATTACATCATAAGCATCGTCTTTTATAACGTCATTTAGACCAATTAAACCTATTACTAAGCCATTTTCAATGATATAAATAATAGTAGAACCATTTTCTTTAATAGAATCTATTTCGCTAGTGTAATTATAATTTAAATTATACTTTTCAAGCGCCGTATTCGATCCTAAAATGTATTCATTATTGTTTATTTTAGCACTTATGCCTATTCCATCAATTACTTTAAAATTAGAAACATCAATTTTATCTATTACGTTAAATGCTTTACTTATTGGGTGAGTTGAATTAGATTCTATGTTTGCGATTATATTTAATAGCTCATCATCATTATATTTTGAATGATTATAATAGTTTGTTATTATAAAATTACCTTTAGTAAGAGTACCTGTTTTATCAAAAGTAATTGTATTAACTTTATTTACACTTTCTAATATTGCACTATTTTTTACAAGTATTCCATTATTTGCACATAACCCATGCGAAACAACTAGTGCAAGAGGTGTGGCAAGCCCTAATGCACAAGGACAAGCTATAACTAAAACTGTAGTAAATTTAATTATTGATTTATTAAAGTCTTTTGTAAATATAAAATAGAATGTAAATGCTAATATAGCAATTAATATAATCATTGGAACAAAAATACTGCTTATTTTATCAGCTAGTTTTGAAATTTTAGCTTTAGAATTAGATGCCTCTTTAACTAAATTAACTATTTCACTTATAGTTGAATCTCTACCTGTTTTAACTGCCTTATAAACAATATAACCATCTAGATTAATAGAACCTGCTATAATATTTGAATCTTTCTCTTTTTTCTTGCTAAATGCTTCACCAGTTAAAAATGCTTCATCAAAGTGAGCAGAACCACTAACAACAACTCCATCACTACTAGCCTTCATACCTGGCTTTAATACTAACAAATCATCTTTTTTAACATCATCAATATCTATTTCAACCTCTAGATTATCTTTAAGTAAAATGGCTTTATTTGGCGTTATTTCCATCAAACCAGTAATTGCTTTTTTAGTTTTTACTTTACCTTTATGATCAATATATCTACCAAGTTTTATAAAATATATTACAATTGCACAACTTTCAAAATAAATTGTTTTAATATAACTAATATTACCATTAAATATAAGTATCATTTCGATAAAACTATATATAAATGATGTAAATACACCAAGCGTAACTAAGCTATTCATATTTGGAGATAAATGAATAAATCCTTTAATTCCTGATTTAAATATATCTAATCCATAAATTAAAAACGGGGTTATTATAACTAGTGAAATAATTAAAAAATGTTTTGGGTATAATTCTTTATCTATTATAGTCATAAACAAAATAGAAAAAGAAAGAAGTACAATAGCTAGTGCTGAATAAATAATTAATGGGATTAATCCGTTTTTTTCTTTTGTATTCTTAGATAAACCTAAAGATTTAAAACCAGTTTCCTTTATATATTTATTTAAATCTTCAATTGTTAAATAATCTTCGTATTCGATGTAAGCTTCCTCTAAAACTAGATTAACATTAGCCAAAATTATTCCTTTTTGCCTATTTAGATGTTTTTCTAATGAATTAGAACAAGAAGTACATGTCATACCATCTATTTTAAGTATAACCTTTTTCATATATTCACATCCTAAAAAAATTATAACATTATAATTGTAATTTGTTAAATTAAACGATAAAATATATATGGTGATAAAAAATGCTTTATTTGAATCAATATAGTTGGGATTTGATTATTGCGGCAATAGCAATTAGCTTTGTTGTAATAAATCTTGTTATTGGAACAATTAAATATAAAAAGATTAAAAATAATAAAACAGTTGGTAAGCATGATACATTAGTTAAATTAAAGCTTAATGAAGATGTTAAGGTTAATGATTATGATTTAGGCTTACATATATATGCTGATAAAGAAAAAAACAAATGGGTGTTAATTACAGATGTTCCAAAAAGCTGTGATGTTTATTCTTTTCAAGGATTAGAAGATTATTATTTAACTGTTAATGGTGAATATGTAATTAGAAGTAGTATGAAAGATACTATTAGTGAAATAAAAACTCAAGTTATTAATAATATTACACTTGATATTTTCTGTAAGAATAAAAAATATAGATTCCCACTACTTACAAAAGAATGTAGATTAAATGATAATACTTTTGTGAAATATTATAATAAAGGAATAAAATTTTCGGACATACTTGATTATATTTTAGAAAATAATTAAAAAAGGTTAAAACATCTAGTTTTAGCCTTTTTTTAATCGCTGTATTTAATTATTATATCAATTGTGATTAAACAGTCAATATCTGTAATTGTATCTTTTACTCTACGCTCTAAATCATGCTTTATATCATATTTTTTTTCTGTGTATTCACTAGGTATTGCACAATCAAATAATAATAACTTTCTTCCATAAGTTCTAATTAATCTAAAATCATGAAGATTAAATTTTTCATACTGATTATTTATAAGATTTGTTACAATTCTTTTATAATTATTTAATTCTTCATCATCTAAAATAACAGGGTCCATATGAACTACAAGTTCAACTTTAAATTTCTGATATACATCATGTTCTATTTGATCTATAAGCTCATGGATTTTAAGTATATCTTTTTTGTAATCAAATTCAAGGTGAACTGATGCATAAAGTTTATTTTGCCCATACATATGGAAAACTAAATCATGATAACCTTCAATATCAGAATGTGAAGTAATTTCACCGATAAATTCATCAACAAATTCTTTATTAGGTAGTTCACCTATTAAAAGGTTTGATGATTCAATGATTGTTTTAATTCCGTTATACATTATGAATAATGAAACTAATATACCAATATAAGTATCAATATTTATACTAAAAATAATATAAATAATAGTTGAAATTAAAATTGTAAATGTAACTAATACGTCAGATAGTGAATCTCTAAACGCAGCTTTTAATACTGTCGAATTAATTTTTTTACTTATTGATAAGTAGAAGAATGCTTGATAAAGTTTAACTATAATAGAAATAGAAAGAATTATAATAGTAATTATTTCAATATTGACATCAGTCTTTTTAATGACTAACTTAACAGATTCAACAAAGAAACTACCACCAATTATTATTATAATTATTGCGATAATTAAACTTATGATATATTCAATTCTTTCATGACCATAAGGATGCTTTTCATCTGGCGGTTTAGATGATATTTTAAAACCAAATACAGTTAAAATACTTGTTGCCGAGTCTGATAAGTTATTAATGGCATCAGCAATAATAGAGATACTCATTGCTAAAATACCAAATATAACTTTAAATAAGGCAAGTAATATGTTTGTTACTATACCAAAACAACCTGCAAGTATACCATATTTTACTCTAACACGCTCATCAGTAAGATTTTTATGATCTTTTATAAATATTTTTTCAATAACCATAATAATCATTCCTTTTTAACATATTTTAAAAATAATTATAGATTGAAGAATAAATATTGTCAATATAAAAAATAAATTATATCATTTATAATGATATTTTATAAAAATATATAAAGAAAAATTATGAATACGTTTTTATTAAAAAAATCTATTGACAGCATATACTTTTTTATTATAATTATAAGTGTTGTTGTTCATCGAGTTTATCATCATTCGTGCATAAAACATCAAGTATGAATCTCAACGCTGATTCTTGTTCGTCAAGAATCTTTTTTTTGCATTAAAAAAATC
Source organism: bacterium (assembly GCA_024694145.1). Lineage (GTDB taxonomy): Bacteria > Bacillota_I > Bacilli_A > Acholeplasmatales > JAEDCM01 > RGIG10196. The sequence continues at coordinate 10,317 of JAILKD010000010.1, forward strand.
ACTTCGTAAGAGAAGTGAATTTTTTTTAATAATTAAGTTCTTCGAATTGATAAATGATTGTTTCGTTATAAGAATTTTTCTTTCTTAAAATTTCATTTTCTCCTTCTTTAATACTTGGCATGTTTACAGAGTTTGGAATAAATTGTGCTTCAAAGCATATAGCATCTCTAGGCATAATCTTTTTATTAGTTCCAACACTTACTAATTCATCTGTATAATTACATGTATAAATTACTAAGGATGGATAACTTGTATAAACAGTCATCTTTGTATTAGATTCTTTATCTGTTAAAATAGCAGCTTTATTTTCCAAGCCTCTATTATCTAGAATAAAACAGTGATCATAACCATTAGTAATTTGCATTACTTTTGGATCATTTATACGTTCGCCAATTCTTTTACCTTTAGTAAAATCAAATGCATTACCTGGAGTAATAGGAATGATATTATCAATTATTTTTGTGTAATCAGGCTTACCATATTTACTTGCATTAATTGTTAGTACTTGGTTCATTATATCATGACTTAAATTACCTGCGATATTAAAATAAGTATGATTTGATAGGTTAAGTAAAGTATCTTCAGTAGTAGAACCGAAATAATCAATTCTAACTTTATTATTATAAATTGTATAAGTTACTTTAACACTTAATCCACCAGGAAAACCATCGTCCATATTTGGCATATAGTAAGTAAATCTTACTTTTATTCTATCGGTTTCTTCATCTACATTATAATCCCATCTTTTGAATGCTAAACCATCAAGCCCTCCATGCATATTATGCATATTATCAGCATTTAATTTTAATTGATATGTTTGCTTATTGATAGTGAATTTACCTTTAGCAATTCTACCTGCGCATCTACCAATTGTTCTTCCATAATAAGAACCATTAGTAATGAACTCATCAAAAGATTTAGGAGATGCCACCATATGTTTTCCTCTAAATTCTATATCTCTAATAGATGCACCCAAATCACATAATTTTACAATAAATCCATCATCTTCAACAATTATTTCAGTATATTCTTTACCGTTTACTTTATATTGTTTAATATTTGCTCCCATATTTTCCCTTCTTCCTACCATACATTTTTATTATATCAAATGCACATTATTATAGCAATAATTTTTAATAATAGAATACATTCTAGTATTAAAGAGATGCATTTTATGCTATAATAAGTTATGGAGCGTGATAATTATGAAAAGAATAGTTATTAAAATTGGCTCATCATCACTTGTAGATGATAATGGCGAGCTTGATAAAAACAAAATTAATAATCTTGTTAAAGAAATTAGTTTATTAAAGGATCAAGAAATAATGCCGATATTGGTATCAAGTGGTGCAATTGCAGTTGGTAAAAGTATATTACATATCAAACCGCAAAACATAGCAGAAAAGCAAGCACTTGCTGCTGTCGGACAAGCTGATTTGATGCATGAATATGAAATGATTTTTAACAAATATAACTTAAGGTGTGCTCAAATTCTTTTAAATCATGATGATTTTGATGTTAGAAAAAGAGTATTAAACTTAGAAACAACTATTAATACTTTAATTGATTTCGATGTTGTACCTATCATTAACGAAAACGATGCACTAGCAGTTGATGAAATAAAGGTTGGAGATAATGATACATTATCAGCATTAATATCAGGAATGGTAGAAGCTAAATTGTTAGTATTAGTTTCTGATATAGATGGTTTATTTGATAAGAATCCAAAAATATATAATGATGCTAAACTTGTAAAATATGTTGAAAAAATAGATAAAGATATTATCAATATGGCAACAGATGCTACATCAGATTTTGGTACTGGTGGTATGATTACAAAAATTAAAGCAGCTAAGATTGCAACATCAAGTGGTGTTGATATGCTTATTATGAATAATACAAAGTTAGATAAGCTTCATAATGTTTTTAATGAGTATGATGGAACTTTATTTAAGGCAAACGAACACAAGATGAATGCAAGAAGTCATTGGGTACTTTACAAAACAAATCCTAAAGGTTATATTTATGTAGATAATGGCGCTAAGAAGGCAATTTATGATAGAAAATCATTATTATCTGTAGGTATAAATTCCATTAAAGGTGTATTTGATGTTAATGATGTTGTAGGTATTTGCAATGGTAATGAAATGATAGCTAAAGGCATTATAGCTTATACAAGCGAAGATGTTGATAAAATAAAAGGGAAAAATGCAAATGATGTAAGACAAATATTAGGAAATAATGCAAAAAATATTGTTATTCATGCAAATAATATTGTTTTGCTTGAGGAGGAATAATATGGATTTTATGGAACAAGTATTAGATGCAAGAACTGCAGCTAATAGTTTAAAGTTAAAAACAAGTGATATTAAGAATAAGGCACTTAAAGCAATGAGTGAAGCTTTAATTAATCATATTGATGAAATTGTTGAAGCAAATAAAATAGATTTAGATAATGCTATTAAAAACAATATTGCTCCAGTAATGATTAAAAGATTAGAACTTAATGAAGCAAAGATTAAATCAATTGCTAGTGATATATTAAATGTCATGGAACTAGATGATCCAGTTGGTAAAGTATTAGATGACTATACAGCTAAAAGTGGTATAAGAATTCAAAAAGTAACAGTACCACTAGGAGTTATTGGCGTAGTATATGAATCTAGACCAAATGTTAGCGTTGATATAGCTACTTTATGTATTAAAAGCGGTAATGCTTGCCTTCTAAAAGGGGGTAAGGAAGCCTTTATCACTAATAAGAAGTTAGTTGAAATTATGCAAGATGCTATTAAAGATTTCATTGATCCAAAATCTGTTCAACTAATTGGAGATAATAGTAGGGAAGTAGTTGCTAAATTAATAACACTAAAAGGTTATATCGATTTAGTTGTACCACGTGGAAGTAAGGGCTTAATTAATTATGTAACTGAAAATACTAAAGTACCATATATTGAAACAGGTGCTGGAGTATGTCATATTTATGTAGATGAATCTGCAGATATTGATATGGCATTAAAAGTTATTTATAATGCTAAAACAAGTAATCCTGCTGTATGTAATGCAGTTGAATGTGTTTTAGTTAATGATAAAATTAAAAATGTTTTCTTACCTAAATTAAAAGAGATGTTTGATGGTAAAGTAGTTTTAAATGGTAATAGTGAAGTAAAAGATATAATTGATTGTAATTTAATTACTGATTATGGAACTGAATATGATGATTTAATTTTAGATATTAAAATTGTTAAAGATGTTAATGAAGCAATGGAACATATTGAAAAATATGGTACACATCATTCGGATGCTATTATCACAAAAGATGAAAAGAATATGGAATTATTCTTAAATACAATTGATAGTGCTTGTGTATATGTAAATGCATCAACAAGATTCTCTGATGGAGGATGCTTCGGTATGGGTGCTGAGCTTGGTATATCAACTCAAAAGCTTCACGCTAGAGGACCAATGGCATTAAAAGAAATGACTACATATAAATATAAAATTATGGGTCATGGAGAGATTAGATAATGCTAGTATTAATTGGCGGATGTAATTTTAGTTTGCATGAAAATAAACACATTCATAAGAAAATTATTGAATGTGCGAAAAAGCCTAAACCACGCCTTTTATACATTCATGTTAGTAATAAAAAAATAAGTGATATAATTGATACATTTAATGAATTTGATATTGATTTAAAAATATATGAAAAGCTAAGTGATTTAGATAGCGCTGATATAATATTTATTGGTGGAGGAAACACTGAAGAAATGATTAAATGGTTTAATAAAGATGGTATTACAGATAAACTTATTTCTTTATTAGATAAAAAAATAATTGCTGGTGTTTCAGCTGGAGCTATATTTTGGTTTAAGAAATATTATTCAGATACTTATTCATATAATGATAACTTTAATTCATATAACTATAAATTGCTTGATGGAATAGGTTATTTCGATTCTTATATTTCACCACATTATAATGAAAATGGAAAAGAAAACTTTTCTGATGAAATAGATGATAGATTATCTATTGCCCTAGAAAATAACACGGCATTATTTATTGATAAAAATAATATTGATTATATTTTAGATAGAAAAAATAGTGCTATATATTTTTATTTAAATAAAGTTTTATATTTGCTTGATGATAATAATAAAAACTTAATATTAGGAAATATATTTAAACGTGCCTAACAAGCACGTTTAATTGCTTTAATAAGCCTTTTTTTAGTGTTTTTAAATTTATTTAATTAATTATATTAATTACATTGAAATAATACCTAATAAATGATAAAATAAAAATAGATGGAAGGGGTTATACATATGGATAAGTATAAAGAAGGCTTAAAATTATTAAAGAGTGGTAAAATTGATGAAGCTATTAAGGCTTTTGAATCATCTAAAGAAAATTATGCAAAATATCAACTTGGATTACTTTTAATTCAAAAAGGTGATATAACTAAAGGTATCAAATTACTTGAAGAATCTGCAGTTAAAGGAAACTTAGAATCAGCTAATACTTTAGTATCTATTTTTGAAAAAGGAATAGGTGTTAAGGTTAATCATGATAAAGCTAGTTTTTATTTAAAAGAATTAGTTAAAAATGACTTTAAAGGATCAATTGATTTAACTAAAGAGATTCTTTCTAATAATAAAGATGATAAACATACTTATTTAAAATATTTATTAGTATTATGTGAAATTAATGACTTTGATGCATTATATGAGGCTTCAGAAATATTCTTTAATGATGCAAAAGATAATAAAAGAGGTATTGATTTATTAAATAAAGGTGTTAATGCAGGATCTAAATTATGCATGGAAAAACTTGCACAAATTTATAAAGAAGGTCTATATAATACTACTGTAAATGCTAACGGATATGTTGAATTAATTACAAAGCTTTCTAATGACTATCCAGAAGATGTTAAATATACTGATGAATTAGTTGATATTTATGCAAAAGGGTTATTTGGAATTACTAAAGATAATGATATTGCAGTAAATATTTATAGAGAAAAAGCTAGTCATAAATATAATGAAGCTATTTATGAATTCCGTTTAGCTGAATTACAAGAATTTGGCTTAATGGGCGTAAAAAAGGATGTTAAAGAAGCACTAAAAACTTATCAAGCATTACTTGATAGTTTCCCTAATAACGTAACTTATCAAATCAAAATGGCTGAAATATTTGATGATGGAAAATATGGAGTAAATAAAGATAGTAGAAAAGCTGCTCAAATATATAGAAGCTTACTAGCTAAAAATCCAGATGATTTAAACTGTATTATGCATATGGCTAAATGCTATTCGAATAGTGTTGATGCTGATGAACAAAAACAAGCATTTGAATTATTTAATAAAGCATATGAAATGGGTTCAAGAGAAGCAGCATATGATTTAATTAGATGGAATTATAATGGTGGAAAGAAGTTCCCTAAAAATTATAAGAAGGCAGTGGAAATTGCTGAAAAATTAGAAAAAGAATTTAAAACAGCAGTACTACCTGAAAAAGAAATGGAAATGTATAAATCAGCTATATCACTAGCTGTACAAATGTATTTATCAGGTGGACCAATGCTTCCTAAAAATCCACGTAGAGCAAAAGAATTATTAAATGACTATAACAATAACCATAAAGATAAGATTAAAATCGATAAGGTTGTATGGGGAAAATAGCACAACAAAAAGAAAAAACACTTCAATTTGAAGTGTTTTTTTATTATGCAGTAGCAGTTGCTTTTGATTCCTTTTTAGCGTTCTTACTTTCTTCTTTAATATCTTGTTTTAGATTATTAGACATCTCAATTGCTTCGCTATCAAGTTCTTCATCAGTAATTATTACATTATCTAAAATATTTTGTAATTTATATTCTTTCATTAAGTATTTTTTAGTTTGGAAACCAATTAAAACTGTTAATGTTGAATTAATCATTCCTTGAGCTACTGAATCAATTACAGTATTAAGTGCAGAACCAATAATAGGAATTCCATCTAAACCTTTACCCATTTTTTTAACTATACCACTAGCCATACTACCAGTAGCATTTCCAAGACCATAAGCAATTACAGCATCAGCAATAACATTTCTATAAATCTTTGCTAATTGTCTATCATTAGGCCTAAATCCATACAAGAAGATGATATCTTTTATTAAACTCAAATTATAAATACATACGAATAATGTATCAACTTTTTCATTTTGTGATAAAGCAGTAGTAACACCAACTTTTAATGCATGATCTCTAATCATCTTATTGCTTACTTTCTTTACATCTGTTTTATAAGTATCTGTTAGAGCATCTTTTAAAGCTTGATCATTACCTGTTTGTCTAGCTATTGCAAGCTTTCCAACTTTTTCATCACTATACCAAGATATATCTGTTGCTTTTTGACTAATATCAATCATCTTATCAGCAATATCTTCTCTAAGCTTTTTATTATATTTTTTAGCAATTATTGCATTATCACTATCAACATTAGTCATAAATGATTTAGTTTGCTTTAATTTAATTACTGGAATTATATATACAAATATGAAAATTAATACTGCCAAACCAATTGAAACATAACCTGCATATACATTAAGTTCATAAATCTTTAAACAAATAGAGAATAAGCAGAAGACAATTATTATTCCTATTGCTGCTCCAAATATGAATAAAAATGATTTAGCAGCTTTTTCATTATATGGTTTAGAATATTTCTTTTGATATTCTTCAAGGGTCATTTTTTTATCATTATCTTTTTTTGACATTTTAACCACCTCTAAAATATTTTATCATAAACAAATAAAAAAAGGTAGTGATTAAACACTACCTAAAAAATTTTTATTTTTTTTCTTTTTTATCAGATGTACTAGCTATTTCTTTAATAGAAGCAACAATGCTTCCTAAATCTTGCATATTTGATGGGATTATTAATTTTGTTGCTTGACCATTAGCTACATCAACTAAAGCATCAAAACTCTTAAGTGCGATTACAGATTCATCAGCACCAGCTTCTTTAATTAATTTAATACCTTCAGCTTTAGCTCTATTAATTTCAATAATTGACTGTGCTTCACCTTGAGCTCTTAATATTCTAGATTCTTTTTCAGCATCAGCTCTTAAGATTTGAGATTCTTTTTCACCTTCAGCTTCCAAAATAGCACTAGCTTTATGTGCTTCAGCAAGTAATACTTTTTCACGCTTTTCTCTTTCAGCTCTCATTTGACGTTCCATAGCTTCTCTAATATCCTTTGGTGGAATAATGTTTTTAAGCTCAACTCTATTAACTTTAATTCCCCATGGGTCAGTTGCTTCATCTAGTATTGAACGCATTCTTGTATTAATAATATCACGGCTTGTTAATGTTTCATCTAAATCTAGTTCACCAATTATATTACGTAAAGTAGTAGCAGTTAAGTTTTCAATAGCACTAACTGGATTTTCTACACCATAGCAATATAATTTTGGGTCAGTAATTTGATAGAAGACAACTGTATCAATTTGCATTGTAACGTTATCTTTAGTGATAACTGGTTGTGGATCAAAGTCTTTTACTTGCTCTTTTAAAGAAACAACCATAGCAACTCTATCGATAAATGGAATTAACATATGTAAGCCTACACCCCAAGTAGCATGATATCCACCTAATCTTTGAATGATGTATTTGTCAGTTTGACGAACCATCTTAATATTTAATACTAAGAATAGTAGAAGTATAAATGCGATTATACCTACGATTATTAAAACTACACCTATAGTACCTAATTCATAAAACATAAATTATCTCCTCCTATATGAATTCTATATTTTCATCTTTATTTTTATTTTCTTTTACAATTAGTTTGTTACCTTCGATTGATAAAATAACTACTTTAGTACCTTTTAATATATCTTCATGTGCTATTGCACTCCATTCTTGACCATCAATTTTTACAACGCCGCGGTTGCCATCAAGAATATCTTCTGTAACTAAAGCTATTCTACCAACAAATGAATCTACGTTTGTTTTTATTTCATTACGTTTAATGTATTTCTTTATAAATGGTCTTACGCATGCCATAAATAATAGTGAAACAATGACAAATACAATTATTTGTATTGATGGATCTACTTTGCATATTGCTAGTATCAAAGATACTATTGAACCAAAGAAGAACCAAATACTTACTATTTCTGCTGTCATAAATTCAATTACTAATGTAATGATTACTACAGCTAACCATAACCAAACGAATATTGATAAACCTAAAAACTCGTTAGCTTCAAATAACATATTACAACTCCTCCTTTAATTTGATGTAGACTAATTTATTGCCTTCATCATAAGTTGTTGAAAATTTTTTGGGTTCAATTAAGGAAAAACCTCCGACTTTTTCGATTTTTTTCATAAAATCTTTATTTGCTATTCTGCCGTAACTTGACCTTATTGTAATCTTATATTTATGATTACTAGGAATATCTCCACGCTGATCTTGCTCTTTTGTTAGTGGCTTAATAACAACATATTTATGATCCGTATCTATTCCAAGCATTACGCTATAAGCATCTTCAATATTACGAATTGTGTTTTTGTTAAGCGTAATATTTGATTCGTAAAGGGTGGCTATTCCATCTTTGCTTGATGTTGAAAACCATTCAATTGACATAAGATCACTTTCCTTTCCAAATATATTATACATAAAAATTATTTTTTATTCAATAGAAAATTATTAAAAATTATTTTTTCTTATTCGATAATTTATTTTTGTAAAATACCCTTTTAAAAAGAAGAGTTTTATTGTATAATAATCTTAAGTAAACCAATTTAACTTGAAGGAGTGATATTTATGAAAATTATTATTGGTGAACCAGGTAGCGGAAAGACTAAAGAAATTTTAGCTTTAAGCTCAATTAACAATGTACCTATTTTATGTGAATCTGAAGAAAGGGTAACTCGTCTTATTACTAAAGCTCAAGGCTATGGATATAAAATTCCCACACCTGTAATTTATAATCAAATAGATGAATCAGTAAAAACAGTTTATATCGACGATATTGAAAGATTATTAAAAGTTATGCTTCCTTGCAATGTAGATATTATTACATTCAATGCAGAAGAAAAAGGAAACATAAAAAAAACTATTTAATTTTTTAAATAAAAAATAAAAAAAGCAACCAGGCTCTAGGTTTACTTGGTTGCTTATTTTTTTATGCATTTTTTTTCTTATGTTCAATATAACTAATTATTCCATAAGCTAGGATGAATGCACCATAAATTGCCCATATTAAGTAATCAACAATTACATCTCCACTTTTTTTCTTGTTAATCATCTTAAACATTAATCCAAGTGGATAAACAAACATAATTAGTCCAACTAGATTAATTGAAACATTGTATGTTTTAAAAGTATCTTTTCTTTTTTTAGTATATATTATTACAACAATTCCACAAATAAGTAGAATTAAACCTACAAAAGTTTTAACTAATAAATCTTGATCCATCTCTAATGTTCTTCCGTATCCATCATTTTCATAATAGAATGATTGAATAGTTAAAACTAAGTGATAAATAAATACGAAAGCTCCAAATAATGTCATTAAAATTCCTTTTTTCATTATTCTTTATCCTCCTCAATACTTGCATTATCAGCATATGTTCTAACTTCATCATCGTTTTCCAAGCCATGAGTTCTATGACTATTTACCTCAGGGTCAATAAACATAGGATAGAACTTAGCAATTAAAATCATAACTACTGTACAAACAATTATATTTGGAATCATATATAATCCGTTATATAGCCATGAATATAATGCACCGCTTACTCCCCACATTTCACCTGGCCAGAAGAAGATACCAGCAAAAGCATGACTGAAATATTTTAACATTCCACCTAAAACACATCCACATATAATTGCGATGTATTTAGTTTTACCGTTACCTTTCTTATACATTCCTGCAAATGCTCCAGCAAATCCAACTACTGTATAAGCTAATACGTAATCTAACATAATTTGTAAAAATGGTCCAAATGTTTGTTTCCATCCTTCCATAGAACTACCATTAATTACATAGATTCCACCAAGCATTTGAACTAGTGATAGAAGAAAACCACAAATTAGTCCTGGGACTAAGCCTCTTCTATAACATATTACAAAAATAGGTACCATAGCAAATCCAATAGATCCACCATTTGCAAAAGCACCTTTCCAGATTCCTCCTTGTAAAATATCAAGGACAAATCCAATGGCTGCGAAAATAGCAATTTCGCATAGAACTTTAACACTAAAATTCTTCATAAAATAAAAATCCTCCTAAATTTTAAATATAGGAAGGGATAAGTATTATAAAAATATTGTCCCTCCGCTAGCATTACCTAGATCAGGTTATAGGGTCGAAGATAAATCTTCCTCTCAGCCGGTTTAACCAGCTCCCCCTTATTCCAATAGAAAATTATATCACATAAATTTTATAATGCAATATAGAATTTTTATGTTATAATAACATAGGTGATAAATTATATGGAATTTTATGAAGAAGTAGAGCGTAGCTTAATCACAAAATATAGAAAAAGAATATGGCATAATTTTGTTAAAGCTATAAAAGATTATAATTTAATAGAAAAAGGAGATAAAATTGCTTGTTGTATTAGTGGTGGAAAAGATTCTTTTTTAATGGCTAAGCTTTTCCAAGAAATACAAAAACATGGTGATTTTTATTTTGAAGTCGAATATTTAGTAATGGATCCAGGTTATAAAAAGGAAAATAGAACTTTAATAGAAGAAAATGCTAAAAAGCTAAATATTCCAATTAAGATAATAGATTCTGATATTTTTGAGTGTGTTGATAGAATGGGTGGAGCTCCATGCTATATGTGCGCTAGAATGAGGCGTGGCTTTTTATATTCAAAAGCACAAGAGCTTGGATGCAATAAAATAGCTTTGGGACATCATTTTAATGATGTCATTGAAACACTTTTAATGTCTATGTTTTATGGATGTGAAATTAAAAGTATGCCACCAAAATTAAGAAGTGATAACTTTGAAAATATGGAACTAATTAGACCAATGTATTTGATTAGAGAAAGAGATATCTTAATATGGAAAAATGCTTTTGATTTAAAGTTTTTACAATGTGAATGTAAATTAACTGAAGGAGTCAAAGATGGTCATATGGATTCAAAACGTAGTGAAATTAAACGTTTAATAGAAGAACTTAAAAAGACTAATCCTGATATTGATATAAATCTATTTAGTGCACTACAAAACATAAATTTAGACGCAGTTAATGGTTATAGACAAAATAAAATATATCATGATTTTAATGAAATGTATGAAAAAATGAAATGAAAATGATAAATGAAAACGTAATTTTATGTCAAATTTATCATAAATATATAATATTTATCTTACAAAACAGGTTAAACTATGCTAAAATAATAATGATGTAATAATACATATATTGGAGGCGTTATTTATGATTAACAAAAAAGAAGTTGTAGCAATGCTTCTAGCTGGAGGTCAAGGAAGTAGACTTTATGCTTTAACTAATAAAGTTGCTAAACCTGCTGTAAGCTTTGGAGCAAAATACAGAATTATTGATTTTGGTTTATCAAACTGTGTTAATTCAAACATTGATACAGTTGGTGTTCTAACTCAATACCAACCATTACTTTTAAATGAATACATTGGTAATGGTCAACCATGGGATTTAGATAGAACATTTGGTGGTGTATCTGTTTTACCACCATATCAAGGAAAAACAAGAACAAGTTGGTATAAAGGAACAGCAAATGCAATTTACCAAAATATTAATTTTATTAAACAATATGATCCTGAATATGTTTTAGTATTATCAGGCGACCATATTTATAAGATGGACTATGCAAAGATGTTACAATACCACAAGGATCACAATGCAGATGTAACAATCGCTGCTTATGAAGTAACTTTAGAAGAAGCTACTCGTTTTGGCGTATTAAATACAACTGACGATTTAAAGATTTATGAATTTGAAGAAAAACCTAAACAACCTAAATCAACTCATGCTTCAATGGGTATTTACATTTTTAATGCAAACACTTTATACAAATACCTAGAAGAAGATGAAGCTGATACTGAAAGTGAAAATGACTTTGGTAAAAATATTATTCCAAATATGCTAAATGATGGTTTAGCTATGTATGCTTATCCATTTAGAGGATACTGGAAGGATGTAGGTACTATCAGTAGCTTATGGGAAGCAAATATGGATTTACTAGGTGCTAAACCTAAACTTGATATTCATGATTCAAATTGGGAAATTTATTCAAGAAGCCTACCACTACCTCCTCAAAAGATAAGTGAAGGTTCTGTTGTAAAGAATTCTTTAATTACACTTGGTTGCTACGTCCAAGGTACAGTTATTAATTCTTTAATTGGAAGTAATGTAACTATTAAACCAGGTGCAGTTATAAAAGATAGTGTTATTTTTGAAAATGCAATTATTGAAGCAAATGCTAAGATTGAAAAAGCTATCGTAGCTGAAGATACATTTATTGGTGAAGGCGCAGTTATTGGTGATGAATCACAAATTACAGTTATTGGACCTAACGTTAAAGTTTATGATGAACAAACTGTAGCAGCTGGTGCCATGGTAGAAAAGGATGTGAAGTAATATGCCAACAATTTTAGGAATTATTTTTTCAAACATACAACATACAAATGAAACATTTGAAGTAACTAAAGTTAGAACAATTGCTTCCCTACCTATTGGTGGACGTTATAGACTTATTGATTTCCCTCTATCAAACATGGTAGATGCTGGAGTTAGTAGTGTTGGTATTTTAACTAAATCAAATTATTTATCACTAATGGATCATGTTGGTTCTGGTAAAGACTGGGACTTAGCAAGAAAAAATGGTGGTTTAACTATTATTCCTCCATATGGTCAACAAGATAAGCCTTATACTTCTAGACTTGATGCACTAAAAAATATCATTAAGTTTATTGAAGATTCAAGAGAAGAATATGTTATAATGACTGATTGTTATAACTTATGCAATGTAGATTATAAACAAATTATTAAGTTCCATGAAGAACATAATGCTGATATTACATGTATGTATCATGAAACTGTTAAGAGTATTCCAACTAATATGAATAACAATATCTTCACATTAGATGATGATGGAAGAATCACTGAAATGGATATTGTTAAAAATTATGATGGTACTCAAAAGGTTAGTATTGATGTTTGGTATTTAAAGAAGACTTTATTAGTTTCTTTAATTAGAAAAGCAATAGATGAAAACTATAATTCATTCAATAATGATTTACTTAGAAGACATTTAAAATCGCTTAGAATTTATGGTTGTCCATTTGATGGATTCTTTGCTAGTGTATTAACACTTAAAGCTTATTATGATGCTAATATGGCTTTACTTGATAGATATATTAGAAAAGAAATGTTAAATAAACCAGGTATGCCTATCTTAACAAAGATAAGAGACTCTGCTCCAACATATTATGGAGAAAATTCTAAGGTTGCAAACTCATTAATTGCAGATGGATGTGTAATTGAAGGTGAAGTTTATAATTCAATTATTTTCCATGGAACTAAAATTGAAAAGGGAGCTATCGTTAAAAATTGTATTTTAATGCAAGATACATTTGTAGCAAGAAATACAATCCTAGATACAGTTATAGCTGATAAGAATGTAAGAATAGTTAATACTGAAAAGTTAGAAGGAACTAAAGATAAACCAGAATTTATAGGCAAAAATGGGGTGTTATAATTGGAAAATGTAAAGAATGCTACAAAGAAAACTACTTCTAAAGCAACTGAAACTAAAAAGGTAGAAGAACCTAAAAAAGAAGTTGAAAAAACTAAAGTTTTATATGTAGCAGCCGAATGCAAAGGTTTTATGACAACTGGTGGCTTAGCTGAAGTTGCTGGAAGTCTTCCTAAAGGTATAATGGATACTAACAAAAATTATGATGTTAGAGTAATAATGCCATTATATAAGAAAATCATTGATACATATGGTGAAAAATTAGAATACATTGGTCAAAAATATATTAATATGCCTAGAGAAAAGCAGTATTGTGGTGTATTTAAATATGTTAAAGATGGTGTAATTCATTATTTCATCGATAATAGATATTATTTCTATAGAGATGGTTCACCTTATGGACATTATGATGATGGTGAAAGATTTGCTTTCTTCTCAAAAGCAGTTTTAGAAGTATTAGATATTATTGATTTCTATCCAAATATCATTAATGCTAATGACTGGCATACTGCTTTAGTTAATATCTACCTAGATATTTACTATAAGAAGAATCAATATTACACAAATATCAAGAGTGTATTTACAATACATAATATTGAATATCAAGGTGTATATGGTAAAGATTTCAACTATAATGTAATGGATATTGGTATGGAAAATATGAGTTTAGTTGAATATAATGGAAATGTTAACTTAATTAAGGGTGCTATTGTATGCTCTGATTTAGTAACAACAGTAAGTCCTACTTATGCTAATGAAATTAAAGATCCATTCTATTCATGTGGTTTATACCATATCATTAATCAAAATGCCTTTAAGCTTAGAGGTATAATTAATGGTATTGATATTAAACAATACAATCCTAAAACAGATAGTGTTGTTAAACCTAACTATGACTTAAAAACAATTGAATTAAAGAAAGAAGTAAAGAAGAACTTACAAATGAAGCTTGGACTTCAAGAAGATCCAGATGCTTGTATTATTGCAGTTATTTCACGCCTTGCATCTCATAAAGGAATTGACTTAATTATTGATAGATTCCATGATATTATGAGAGAAAAAGTTCAATTTATTGTTTTAGGTACAGGTGAACAATATTATGAAAATAAATTTAGAGGCTTTGAATGGGCTTATCCAGGAAGAGTTAAGGCTTGTATAACATTTAATACAGATTTATCTAAAGAAATCTATGCAGGTGCAGATTGTTTCTTAATGCCAAGTAAGATGGAACCATGCGGTTTAAGCCAAATGATTGCTAGCCGTTATGGAACAGTTCCAATTGTTAGAGCAACAGGCGGATTAAAAGATACTATTATTGATTATGGCGATAATGGTAATGGATTTGTATTCCAAGAATACAATTCATATCATATGCTTGATAAGATTAAACAAGCAGCTGGATTATGCACAGATTATAAAGATGAATGGAATGAATTAGTAAAGCGTGTAATGGAAAAAGATTTCTCATGGAATGCTAGTGCTAAGTTATACATTAATGAATATGATAAATTGCTAGGCAAGGAATAGGAGTGTACAACAATGACAAACGGCAATGAAGTTTTAAAAATTTTATTAGAAGAGAATTTAAGTAAGTTATATGGTATTAACCCAAATGAAGCCAATGCTGAACAAATGTATAAGGCTTTAGCAACAACTATTAATGATTTACTTAAATTAAAGAAGAAAAGCTTTAATGGCTTAGTTAGACAAAAAAAGGGTAAAAGAATTTATTACTTATGTATGGAATTCTTAATGGGTAGAAGTCTAAAGAATAATATCTATAATATGGGTATTCAAGATGAAGCTAGAGAAGCTTTAAAAGACTATGGATTTAATCTTGATGATTTATACCAATTAGAACCAGATGCTGCACTAGGTAATGGTGGTTTAGGTAGACTTGCAGCATGTTTCTTAGATGGTCTTGCTAGTCAAAATTATCCAGCTACAGGATTCTCGCTAAGATATGAATATGGTTTATTCAAACAAAAAATCATCGATGGATGGCAAACAGAACTTCCTGATGTATGGCTACCAGGTGGAGATGTATGGCTAAATGAAAGAGATGACAAAACTTACAAAGTAAGATTTGATGGTTATGTTGAAGAACAATATTTAGATGGTAAGAAATATTATATTCATAAAGATTATAGAGAAGTAACAGCTCTACCTTATGATATGGTAGTTTCAGGTGGAGATAGTGATGCTGTTTCAACACTAAGACTATGGAGAGGTGTTAACGTAGTTGACTTTAACATTAATTCATTCTCTCAAGGCGATTATATTAAAGCAATGCAATATGCTAATGAAGCTGATTTAATTGCTAAAATACTATACCCATCAGATAACCACTATGAAGGTAAAAACTTACGTATTAAGCAACAATATTTCTTAGTAAGTGCATCAATTCAAAATATTATTGCTGACCATATTAAATATTATGGTGATATTAAAACATTACCTAAGTATGTTTCAATTCATATTAATGATACTCACCCTGCATTATGTGTTCCTGAATTAATGCGTATTTTAATGGATGATTATAAAATTGAATTTGATGAAGCTTGGGAAATGGTTAAAAAGTGTGTAGCTTATACAAACCATACAATTTTAGCAGAAGCACTAGAAAAATGGGATGAAGGATTAATTCAAAGAGTATTACCAAGAATTTCAATTATCCTACATCAAATTGATGATAAATTCCATGATGAGTGCAGATGCCTTGGATATACTGATGAAGAATTAAAACCATTATTCATCTTTGGTGATGGACAAGTTAGAATGGCTAACTTATCAGTTATCGCAAGTCATCATGTAAATGGTGTATCTGCACTTCACTCAGAAATCATTAAAAATAGTGTATTTAATGGATATTATAAGATTTGGCCAGAAAAGTTTACTAACGTAACTAATGGTATTGCTCATAGACGTTGGTTAACTCAATCTAACCCAGGTTTAGCTAAATTATTAGATGAAAAGATTGGCCATGGATATTATAAAGATGCATCTCAACTTGAAAAATTATTAAAATTTAAAGATGATGCTGATACATTAAAACAACTTGCAAAAATTAAATATGAAAACAAATGTAGATTTGCTGAATATTTATATAAAGCTCAAGGTATCGTAATTGATCCAAATACTAGATTTGATGTTCAAGTAAAGAGACTTCATGAATATAAACGTCAATTATTAAATGTCTTAAAGATTGTATCTTTATTAATTGACTTAGAAGAAAATCCAAACATAGATGTAACACCTCAAACATTTATCTTTGGTGCTAAAGCTGCTTCAACTTATTATGTAGCTAAAGATGTAATTAAATTAATTAACTATATCTCAATGCATATTCAACGCTTACCACAAATTAAGTGTAAACTTAATGTAGTGTTCCTAGAAAACTACAATGTAAGTGGTGCTGAAGTTTTAATTCCAGCTAGTGATGTTTCTGAACAAATTTCACTTGCAGGTAAAGAAGCTAGTGGTACATCTAATATGAAGTTTATGATTAATGGTGCTGTAACTTTAGGTACATTAGATGGTGCTAACGTAGAAATTCATGACAATGTTGGTGATGACAACATGTTCTTATTCGGTATGAAGACTGATGAAGTAGAAGCATTATGGTATAGAGGATACTTCGCAAAAGATTGGTATAACAAGAACCCTAGAATCAAGAAAGTACTAGATAGACTTGATTATGGATTCTGTGGTCAATCATTTGGTCATATCAAGAAATACTTAATTGATAACTATCCAGTAAGTGATAGATACATGTGCTTAGCTGACTTTGATAGTTATATGGAAGCTTATAACAAGATGGATGAAGCTTACAAAGATAAGAAGAAATGGGCTCAAATGTCATTAGTTAACATTTCTAAAGCTGGTATATTCTCTGCAGATAGATCTATTAGAGAATATGCACAAAACATTTGGAATATTAAACCAATTAAATAA
>JAILKD010000055.1 GCA_024694145.1 bacterium
GCAAATTTAGAAACAAGACTTATAATTAAACCAACTCCTAAAAATGCTAAAATTATTTTTAATATATTTTTCATTTTTTCTTTCCTTTCTTTTAAAATTTATTTATTCTTCTACAAAACTAACTGAGTCACTATAAATAGCCCTATAATTACTCTCTTATTTGTTATTTTAAATATCTTTTCTTTCATAAAAACCACGCTCCAAAAAATTTTTAATTAGAAACTGGAATTTGAATTGTAGTAACAGTATCACTAATAGAAATATTATTTATTAAATAATTAATATAAGTATCATCATCATAAACTAATGAATCGCCATTAATATATTTAAATTTTAATCTAGAGTGATTAGTATAATCGCATGCACAATTATATAAATCAAAATTACTTAAACTATAGGTACCACAATAATTAGAATCAATAGAATCAAAAACAACTGAACCACTAAAATTATTAGAATATCCAGTAGGATAATTTTCGTAATTATTACATAAAGTAATAAAATCACTATAAGAAGAAATTTGAGAACTATTTAAACTATTTACACAAATAGAAAATTCAATAGATAAATCAACAGGAACATCCTGAACATCTGAACCAGATGCATCAATAGAAATAGTTAAATTATGTAAATAATTATTTACATATTGCTCTTCATTATTTCCTGGATTATCATTATTTCCTGGATTATCAGTATTACCTGGATTATCAGTGTTACCTGGATTATCGTTATTACCTGGATTATCAGTGTTACCCGGATTATCGTTATTATTAGAATTTAAATCTTCAACAATATCCTCTATTTCAAAAATTCTAAAATCTTCAATATTATTTCCATAAATTCTAGCAGCTGATATATTAAAACTATCTATATAAAATCTAATTATATTATTATCATTATCAAGGCAAATAAATTTATTATCTTTAAAATCAACTTTAGAAAAATTAATTGTTTCATCTTCAAAAGATGAATAAACATATCCAGTACCATTTAAACATATTTCATTAGCATTATATAAAGATAAAATATTATTAAAATAAGCTTTTATACTATCAAATGAATCAAATTCATCACTTGAATTATTTTTAATTTTAAAATCAAATGAAATAACATCAAAACTTAATAATTCCTCATGAAAAATATTATTATAATGATAATCAGTTTGAACAAGAGAAATATTATGCCTATATGAAGATAAATTATCTTCAATATTATTAGAATCAATGTATCCATCTTTTAAATATTCATCTTTTTCTTCATTTGAAGAGTTATTAGTTGTTTCACCAAATAAATCATCTAAAAACGAACTTCCGCTTGTTATAGACTGCGCACAAGAAACAACTAAACCTAAAGAAAATATTAAAAATATAATCTTAAATAAAAGTTTCATAATCTTCCTCCTTATTTTTTATTCTTAAATATATTAACTACTAAACTTATAATTTTTAATAAAACTAATAAAGCAATTATTCCTAAAGCTATTGTTAAAATAGTCTTAATCGTATTACCTAATTTTGATAAACCAGGTAAAATATTATCCCAAAAAGAATTATCAGGATTTGCTTTATTAAAATTATGTTCATGAGCATGAACTTCTTCTCCAGTTTCATTATCAATAACTACACCATAGTAACCTACTGAATAATCATCTGAATTAATAATTTCACCATTCTCATTTATTGTAATAACTACATCATTACCATTTTCATCTTGAATAACATATATAGGATTTGGTGTATCATACATAGATGCGCCAATTAAATCAACACCATTTTCATAATAACTAAATTGTACTAATTCAAAAGAATTAACATCACTATTGCCTTTAACAGCACCACTATTTAATTTTGGAGCATGTTCCATAATAAGAACATAATCAAATTGATAAGCTTCGTTTGAAGGCCAATTTTTAAAAGTGTCTTGACTAATTAGCATATTTAAATAAACAGAATCAATTCCTGATTCACTTGCATACATATCAGCAGAAAAGTTACTTCTTAAACCAGTAGTTCTAGATGGATTAGATAAATCATAATAATATGCATCTTCAACATTTACAACATACATAGACTGACCACCTACTTGAGAAGAATATTTATAATCTTTACTTCCTTTTTTATTAAAAGAAGAATTAATATAAACCCAATCATTATGCTTATCTTGAAAACCAAATCTAACTGAATTTAAGTCAGATGGATTAATTTTCCCAACTCCATCAACAAATAATGAAAAATAAATTACATCTAAATAATTATTACCTTCCCATGGCCAACCTTTCTTCTCACTATAAATATATGAATAAGCATTTGCCCATTTTAATGTTTTAACATTACTTGGTGAAGTATTAAAATATACATTTGAACTTGATAAATCATATGATCCTATTGATGTTAATTTAAAATTCATATCACTTGTTAATGATAATCCATTAATTAAATATCTTTCATTATTTGAATAAAGATTTGTTTCACAAGTTAATGAATATGTACTTGAAACTCCATTTAAACTTCCTGTACAACTTTGAAAATCTAAATGTGTCGCATAATTTCCATTTCTATCCTTCTTTGAAACTACATCTATATAAATATTAGTCCCACTTCTATCAAAGCCATCTATCCTAAAATCTGAACCTTCATACAATGGTCCATCATTACTAGCTGCATAAACTGTCTTTACTGAACTAAATAAAATCATTAACAGCATTACTAAAAATACTATTATTATTTTTAAAATATTCCTTTTTGAAATATTTAACAAAAACTTTTTCATATAATTAAAACTCCTTTCTAAGTTTTTATATAAATATAGCCTAGATTAAAATCTAAGCTATAAAATAATTATTCAGCATAAATAGGTGTTACTGTATCAACTAAAGTAAATATAAAATCAGATGATAACTCATTATAATCAGCAATTTTACTAAATGTGTTTAATTGAACATCTTCTAATGAAGCATCACTTGTACTAGCCATTAATGAATATAATGTTTCATCATTATTTACCATTTTAGCCATGACTAAATAATAATATGTAATATTATCCTCTTCATCAAATAAATCAGTATAACTTCCTGAATTATCACCATTTAAAGAAACAATAACTGAACTAGGATTATTTTGATTTGCTTGCATAATTGCATCATAATAATCAGTTAATGATGTATATGTAAAACTATTACTATAATCAGTATTTGTATTTACTACAAATTTAAAATC
>JAILKD010000056.1 GCA_024694145.1 bacterium
GCAAATTTAGAAACAAGACTTATAATTAAACCAACTCCTAAAAATGCTAAAATTATTTTTAATATATTTTTCATTTTTTCTTTCCTTTCTTTTAAAATTTATTTATTCTTCTACAAAACTAACTGAGTCACTATAAATAGCAGAATAAATATAATAACCATCTTCTAATGTTTGATTAGGATACAATGTAGATAAATAATTATCTTCATTATCATAATGTTTAATTGAATAATCACTCATATCAAAAATCAAATAGCTTTCATCTAAAGCTTGTTCATAATAAATAGAATTAGACGGAGCATTATCAGGTAATTTACCAAAAGAACCACTAGTAGAAACTATCTTATAAGAATCTAAATTATTTGAAGAACAATATTCATATAAATAACTTCTAAAAGAATCATAAGAATTTATTTCATCATTAGAATTATTAATAATATAAAATCCAACACTACCTGAAAAATACTTCGTTCTAATAATATCTTCAGCTCCACCAGGCAAATAAGTAACATCTTCATGATACGAACCATAAGAAATTGAAATATCATGTCTATATTTATTTGTTACTTCAGAAGATTTACTATTTGCAAATGAATTTGTAAAAGAAATAATCAAACCTAATCCTAATATTAATAAAATTATTTTTATTAAATTTTTCATACATAACTCCTTTCTTAAGTTTAAATATATAGATATAGCCTAGAATATAATCTAAGCTATATTAAATCATTTAATTTAGCTTTATAATCTTTCTCCTTATTTTCTACTCTTAAATATATCAACTACAAAACTTATAATTTTTAAAATAACAATAAATCCTAAAACACCTAAAACAATAGATATTATTCTTTTAACTAAATCGCTTAAATCGCTCAAAGAATCAATAGGACTTTTAGGCGTTTCAACAATAATTAAATTTCCCTCAGAATAATCAACAAAATTTCCATGAGGATCTTTAGGCAAACCAGTTAAAGGGTCAACAGTATAACCCTCAGCAACAATAATTTCTCCCTCATCATTAGTAGTTAAAACAATATCTTCATCAGTACCATCATCATGAGCAACAAAAATTGGCTTATCTTGATTATTCTTAATTGATGCAGCATGTAATGAATAAGGTGTTTCACCATCACCATCCCAATAAGTAAATTGAATAACCATAAATTCATTAGTACTTGTACCATTAAGTGATGTATCACTAAATTTAGGACCATTATCAAAATGAACAACAAAATTTAAATAATTTCTAGCTTCATTTGGCCAATTATTACAATATTTAGTCCATTGAGCATAATCTAAACCATCAATATTATCAGAAGAATACATTTCACAATTAAAATCACTTCTTAATTTACTAGCCATACTAGAATTATAAAAATTAACATCATACTTATAAGCATCTTCTAATATAATACGACTTTCACCAGCAGAACCTGAATTTCCTAAATAATCAACATTACCATACCAATGTCTACTTTCAGTAGGATGATTACAAACCATATGAATTTTTTCTTTATCATTATTTAGAAAATAAAAATCTAAAGAATTTAACTTATCATATGAAATATAACCATAATTTTCTACATATAGACTAAAAATAAAATTAGACTCATAACGATAACTCCAAGGAACACCCCATTTATGACAAATACCAAAACCATAAGCATAAGCGGTTTTAAGAGTTGCATAAGGAATATAATAAATATTAATCTCAGCAGAACTAACATTATAAGGATGTACATTATTTGTAATAGTTTGCAAAATACCTGAAATACTAATATTTTCTACTTCTTCAACATAATCTTCAATTAAATATTTTTCATAAGAACTATACACATAACCATTATCACTTCCATTAACAAGTGTTAATAAGAATGTTTTTGTTGTATTACCATATTTAACTGAAATACTATTAAAATCCATATGAGAAGTATAATTACCACTACGTTTTTTAGCAGTAACATCAATATAAGCATTAGCATTGGATGAATAAATATCATCTATACTAAAATCAGTACAGTCATATAATGAACCACTTGATGCAGCATATACTGTCTTTATTGAACTAAATAAAATCATTAATAGCATTACCAAAAATACTATTATTATTTTTAAAATATTCCTTTTTGAAATATTTAACAAAAACTTTTTCATAAAATTAAAACTCCTTTCTTAGTTGTTATATAAATATAGCCTAGATTAGAATCTAAGCTATAAAATAATTATTCAGCATAAATAGGTGTTACTGTATCAACAAATGTAAATATAAAATCAGATGATAACTCATTGTAATCAGCAATTTTACTAAATGCGTTTAATTGAACATCTTCTAATGAAGCATCACTTGTACTAGCCATTAGTGAATATAATGTTTCATCATTATTTGTCATCTTTGCCATGATTAAATAATAATATGTAATATTATCTTCTTCATCAAATAAATCAGTATAACTTCCTGTATTATCACCATTTAAAGAAACAATAACTGAACTAGGATTATTTTGATTTGCTTGCATAATTGCATCATAATAATCAGTTAATGATGTATATGTAAAACTATTACTATAATCAGTATTTGTATTTACTACAAATTTAAAATC
>JAILKD010000057.1 GCA_024694145.1 bacterium
AATACCAATTATTAAAAGGACAATAAATAAGGCACTAATAACATAAGATACGATATTTAAAATATTAATAACTATATGCTTTTTATTATGTTTTTTTAGATTATTTTTTTTATTATTTTTATCCATAATATATCTCCATAAAATAACGCTTTTTTATAAGCTAGAGCGTTAAGAACTAGCTTTAATTATTGTGCTAAGCCAGCAGCAGCACCACGGATAAGACGGAACACCCAAAAGACAATTCCGAAACCGACAGTCATAATAAGTAACACACCTAAAAATGAAAGATGTGCTGCGACATCGCCACTAGCTGGAACATAAATCATATCACTAACTGATTGAATAGCACTCGCTAAAGTAGTGCAAAGATTAGTTACAACAGCTAAAATCTCAGTAAATAAATAGGCAACCATTTTTATTCTCCTTTCATATAAAAAAGATAGCTTTTTTAGAGCTATCTTTCATTATTAATTTTTCGTATTTTCGACCTCGCATATGAGAACACGATGCGAGGTCATTTAAGTCTAAGCTCCTCGTGGACGTAACGAGCAACTTTATCTTTCAGAGATTTCTCCTCGTGTAATTCCGTGAAAATATCTCTAATGGTATTACGATATTTATGATAAGAGGCAAAGCCAATCTCACGTATAACGTCAATAATACTATCATAGTTTTTACAAACAGCTAACACTCTATCAAAATTAATAGAATTATCGTCGGTAGTATAATAAGTTAATAACTCCTCTTTAGACCAGCCATTATAAATAATATCTTTAAACTCCATTTGTGTTTTCTCGGGGTTGTTCTTATGGGTTAAATATTGTATAGCTCCCTCTATATGTTGATACTGGTCGATTTCTAGACCATTTTTATCACTTTTTAGAGTTTTAGCTAATTGATTTAAGGCAGTGCTTAGAGGCGTCCTTTTTTTCTTATAGTTACCTACATAATGATAATGAATAGGAATAATCTCTCCACTATTTGGGTCCTTATGATTTTTATGGGTAATAAGAGCCCATTGTGAATAGTTATCATTAAGAAAGTTTTTAATAACGTTTAAAGGATAAGCTTTGTTTTTACGAATAACAACAAAGTGTTTAGTAGTTTGACACGATAATGACGCTTTTTTATATGGGTTAGCCATTTAAAATCTCCTTTGATAACTTTAAGCTTTGTAGTCTATTAGTTGCTTTAATATAGTTAATAGAATATTTAAGTATATCGATATTTAACTGACTTATGTTTTTAGGATAGTCTTTACAATCTTTACCACTTAATAAATCTTTACTATAAGATTGAATGGTATTATCAAGCTCGTGCAAGGCGTCATAATAGATACGCCTAGTCTCCTTATAAGTAGATAAATAAATATAATAATTAGTAGGATACTTTACCATATTTCTTAACGTAATATTTACGAACTAATGAATAATAAAGCTTATCGCTCTCAGTGTGTAGATTAGTCCTATTATAAGCTACAATATAGTCAGTCATAGTATTTTTTGACATTTTTTTGATTTGCTTTTTGTATAACCATTTAAAAATTAGATTTCTCATTATTTAACGTCCTCGCTTTTTTTCTCGAATATAACACCATCTTTGATTAAGTCTAAACTAGCATAGCCCTTATTAAAGATAGGTTTAATAGGAATGATATTTCCGTTATCAAGTTTTAAAGCATAATAAGATTTACGAATATTAGTCTTTTCGTATGTTTCATTTTTAACAATTTTAATTAATTTCATATTTTTTCTCCTTAGTATTGTTTGCAACAAAAAACCACCTAATTAATAACTAGTTAAGTTACAGCTTATCGAGTTTCATAATTTCTAACAGGTGGTTAATCATTGCAATATTATATTAATATTTTCTACGACCTTTTAAAAGGATTTTTTCAAAAGCTCGAGTATTATATTTTAAATGAGGTATAAATGATATTATACAACCATTACGGATAAGACCATTTTTAGCTTTATATAAATCAGCTTGTGCTTTACTATACTTATTTAACATACGTGTTTTTATAGGTTGTAAATTATCCTTAGCACTAGCATATTTATCATATGCAGTCATAAATGTAATTAAAAAACAAAATATCTTAATTGTTCGCCTACATATTATATAAAAATCAGCTTGTTCTCTAAGAGCTTTCCAGCCTCTCTCTACGTTTTGCGTGTTACAATGTATGTTGCTATCATATAAATGACGACTTAAAGCGTATAGAATAGGCATAGACGGAAACTGAACGTATAACTTACTATCCATATAAGATGGTAAGAATACACCAATATCACTAATATAAAAGTCTTTACTCTCTTTGAATAAGTGCTTTGACTTAACAATATTATCGTTAACGATTTTATTATAATCATTAGGAGCACAAGACACGTCTTTTAATTTAACAATTTTATGTTTACCCCCATAGGATATATTAGAATAGTAGTAGTCTTTTCTTTTGTTAATTACATATTGAAATAGTAAGTCTTTTCCACAACCTTTTTTTCCAGCAACAATAACGTTTGATATTTGAAATTGTTTAAGAATAAACTTTGTAAATAAATGATATTTGATGAATAAGAATAAGAGCAATAAAATTGCTAAGACACAAACAATAATAATAATAATATGCATAAAAATCTCCTTATTAATCTATAGTTTTTTCGGGGTTGAACGCGTAGAGCTACACATATAAACCCAAAAAAATCTAAAGATTAGTTAATGAATAATAATTAAGCCAGCAAAAACCTTAAATAACCATTTAATAATAAGAACAGCTACAATAAATAAAAGAGCTAAAGTAATTATTGTGAACGTATGAGATAACCACACGTCAAGAGTAATAGTAGTATTAAAAAATGAGGTAGAGTAATTGCTAAGACTTGTATTGTTAGAACTAAAGAAATTGTTTAATAAAAAGTCATAAATAATATCGTATAACATATTTAAAATCACCTCGTTAAAAGTAAAACAATAATAATAATAATTAATAGGAATGGTATAAAGCCAATACCTAAATATAGTAATAATGGACTTAAAAATTGTTCAATCATAGTAAATCTCCTAAATAAGTAAGAAATGTCTTAACTTAGTAAATAAAATAATCATAAAACCAGCAAAAGACAAACAATAGATAGGTGGCATACCACCGAATGGATTTGGAAAGCTAATAACTCCTAGAATATTAATAGAGTTATCAAGTGGAGTAGTAAAAAGCCAAGGTATAACAAAATCGGTTATAATCTTTGGTATTGATAATATGATAATAAATAATGTTCTTAAATATTCGGTCATAACTACTTACTAATTGCCTTAAAGATCAAAATTATAATAGATACCATCAAAGGTATTAAAAATAGAGTTGCTAAAGTAATACCTGCGAATATTTGTATATTAAGTAATGGAACAACACTATCGAAAGCTTGTAATAATAAAGCAAAAACGTCAACTAAATCATTATTAGTAACAGCATTGCCATCACTAGTGGTAAAGCTTACCTCACTAGCATAAAGTAAATCATAAACGTTTCCATAGCTGACACTATCAAGATTTCCTTGAACGGCACTTAATGAATAATTAGGTAACACTATATTATCGGCAAGAATATTAGTTTGAACTTGGAACTCGTCAATAGACGTAAAATAGTATTTACCATCTACAATATTAAAATCGCTAGGTTCAAACCATTTCATATAAGGATAATACCAATTTTCGACACCATCAATATAAGTTCTAATATAAATAGCATTAAGATAGTAATAATCGTTAACGTCAATATCAACAAGATTATATTGTAATGAGCTAAATGAATAATATTGATTGTTTAAAGTATAACCCTCGATTTCATATTCATTATAATTACCATGTCCGTCATCATTATCAAACCAATTAAGTCTAGAATAATTAAAAGAGAACGAAAGCCAATTATCTCCATCAACATATCGATATGTAGAATAAATAAAGCTATTATCATTATTAGGAACATAAAAGACATTAAAAGCTATACCACTATTATCTCCGTCACTATTAGAGTTAATATTAAAATCATTATATGTTAAATAACGTATAGAGCTATTTTCATAATTCTTATATCCTA
>JAILKD010000061.1 GCA_024694145.1 bacterium
TGCAACATCTTCTACTTCAAACCATATTGTAGGCTTTAAATTCTCAAATTTATTTTTGTCTTTTAAAATTATTGCAGGTTCTTCATTTCCAATATTATAAGCAACCATTCCCTTATCAGAGAAATCAAATTTCTTTTTTAACCCCAATATTTCCTCATAATATCTTTTTGCTTCTTCCATATTATCTACTGGAAGAAAATAGTTGTCATAATTTTTCATATACTCCACATCTCCTTTTTTGCTATAAGCTACACTACTATATTTTATAGTAGTTACCGTTAAAAGTCAATATATAACAAAAAAGACTGTCATTACTGACAATCTTTTCGGTAAATTACTATAAATCAATAACTATAAAATTGTAATTTGTTATTTATTTTTAGAATTTAAATATGCCATAGCAAATGCAAGAGCAATTCCACCTAATACCCAAGTTATCGCTTCTTTGCAAAAATCAGAAAATGGACCACCAATAACCTTACTAATTGTATAAATCAACATAACCACAAAAATTATAATTGCTGTTGTTAATATTAGTTTTTCATTATTTTTCGCATTATTTACATCCTTATTAATTTTTTCTCTCAGCTTTAAATCACCTTTTAATAGTTCATCTAAACTTATTTGATAAAGTTCACTTAGATTTATAATACTCATTATGTCTGGTAATGATTTTCCATTTTCCCAGTTGGATATAGTTTGTCTTGAAATCATAATTTTCTCAGCAACATCTTCTTGAGTTAAATTCATATTGATTCTAGCATTCTTTAATTTTTGGTTAATTTCCATATAAATATATTCCTCCTTTTGAAACAAGTATAATATTTATATTCTTTTTCGTCTATCAAAGTCTTTTGACATTTCTTAAATAGAATGTCAAAATATATTTACATACTTACAAATTACTATTTATCCGTCTATTTAATTATACCACATTTTCAGTCATATTTTTTAATAACTTACTAATCGGAAGTTTACTAAAAAAAGATGAGATTATTTTCTCATCTTAGTGTACGGGAATATCTTAATAGTGCGATCATTTTAATTATATATTAATACCATTCTATTATAACCAATTCATTATGATCCATTAATTGTGTTGATAATTCTACTTTCTTATTTTTTTCTATAATAAACTCTTTTTCTTTTGATTTAATATCAATTCCATCTTCTTTTATTTTGGTTAATCCGTATTTTGAAGTAGTTACTACAATATCGTCTTTATTAATACTTTTGATTTTAAAAGTATATTCATCATCTAAAATAAAACAAGAAAATGAGTTACCCTTTTTTAAAGTTGTTCGAAATGTGTTATCAGTATGACATTTAACGTCAACACTTTTGTATTTAGATATTGGTCTTATGATACATTCATTTTTAGAAATAGCTATTTCATAACTTTCATATCTTAGTATTTCAGTGTCATCTTCTTTAAAAATATACCATGCTCCTTTTCTCCAATCTTCTATAGATGTCATTTTTTTATCCAAAGCATCTTTGAACATTATATATTTTGCATTAAATGTCCTATAGTTAAGTTCCTC
Organism: bacterium; assembly: GCA_024694145.1. Lineage (GTDB taxonomy): Bacteria > Bacillota_I > Bacilli_A > Acholeplasmatales > JAEDCM01 > RGIG10196. The sequence goes on from JAILKD010000061.1 coordinate 1,545, forward strand.
AACTCTTAAGTTTTCTACATATATTTCATATCCATCTAACTTTCCAACATATTCTTTTTCTCTATCTTCATCTATATATACAGACAATATATTGCTTATTCCTTTTAAGTTATATTGTTTACTATATACATGTAGTATTACACCAAAAATACAAATTAATATACTAATGGATACAACACAAATTGAAATATATTTAAATATGTTCCTTTGTTTCTTCATCTTATAATATTCTTTTAGAATCAAATCTAGATTTTCAATACTATGTGTTTGAATTTCATTTTTTTCAATTTTCTCTCCACTTAAAAATTCATTAACATCAATATCTAATGTATTGCATAGTTCTTTTAAAATAGAGTAATCAGGCATATTTTTTCCATTTTCCCATCTACTTATACTTTTATTAGATACACCCAACTTTTCTGCAAGTTGTTCTTGTGTAATATTTTTATCTTTACGACACTTTGCAATAAAGTTACCAATCTTTTCTTGATTCATAAAATTTCTCCTTTCCAATATAAATTATATATTTATACAACTTTTATGTAGAGGACATAAAGTGAGAATTTAATATTTCTATATCTATTTTACCACAAAAATAGCAGATTTTTCATCTGCTATTTAAAACGGAATATCTTAATCTTCCGATTATTTATTACCTTTTAACATTTTATTAAAAATAGTAATTGTTCTAAAAACTTCTTTGCACTTAGGGCATTGAAAATCATCATTATCTTTTTTCTTTTTATGAAGTGGAATTAAATAATC
>JAILKD010000021.1 GCA_024694145.1 bacterium
TCATAAATCATTTTAATCACCTATTACATTATACCATAAATAATAAAAAAAAGTAGGATAAATTATTATCCTACTAATTCTTCTATTAAATCTAGGCATTTATCTAAGCCTATTTTTTTCTCACTAGATGTAATTATTAAACTAGATCTATCTATATTTAATTTACTAGTGATGTTTTTAATTGTTTTTTCTTTATTACTCATATTTACTTTATCGCTTTTAGTACATATGATATATATTTTTTTATTATAATATTTTAAGAATTCATACATTAAAATATCATCTTTTGTAGGTCCAACCTTAAAATCAACTAATAAGAATACAGCTTTAAGATTAACTCTATTAGTAATATAATTTTCAATCATTTTTCCAAATTCTTCTATTTTAGTTTTAGATACTCTTGCATAACCATAGCCTGGAACATCAACAAAATAGAACGAATCATTTATCATAAAGAAATTTATGACTTGTGTTTTACCTGGATTTGAAGAAGTCCTAGCTATTGTTTTATTACATAATGCATTAATGAAACTAGATTTTCCAACATTACTTCTACCAACGAATAACACCTCTGGTAAATTATCAGTTGGAAAATGACTTATTTTAGTTCCACCAATTACATAGTTAGCACTCTTAATTATCATCTAAAAGCCTTACTAAATACCTCATTAACATGAGATACTGGAGTAATTATTAGTTTAGATTTAACTTCTTCTGGTAAATCTTCAATATCCTTTTTATTATCATTTGGAATTAAGATTTCTTTTAAGCCACTACGCAAAGCAGCAATACTTTTTTCTCTTAAACCACCTATAGGTAATACATTTCCACGTAAAGTGATTTCACCAGTCATACCTAAATCACATCTAACCTTTTTATTTGCTAGACAAGATAGAATTGCAGTTGCAAGTGTTACACCTGCACTTGGACCATCTTTAGGTACAGCACCTTCTGGTACATGGATATGAATATCATTTTCTTCAAATAATTTTGGATCAATATTATATTCACTAGCATTAGCTTTAACATAGCTTAAGGCGATTGATGCACTTTCTTTCATAACTTCACCAAGCTTACCTGTTAATACTAAACCACCCTTACCTTTATAATAAGTAACTTCTATTTCAAGTGTGTCGCCACCAAATTGAGTGTAAGCTAAACCTGTAACTACACCAACTTGGTCTTGCTTTTCTGATTCATTATGAGTAAATTTCTTAACTCCTAGATATTCTTCAACCTTAGCTTCATCAACATATATTTTATCAATTTTTTTGATTAAAATATCTTTTACAGATTTTCTAATAATTGAAGCAATCATTCTAGATAATTCTCTAACTCCAGCTTCCATTGTATAATGTCTAATTATAAAATAGATTGATTCATCAGAAAATTCACATTTAGCACTATCTAAACCATGAATTTCAAGTTGCTTAGGAATTAAATGACGTTTAGCAATGTTAAATTTTTCATGTTCAGTATAACTATCTAGATTAACTATTTCCATTCTATCTCTAAGAGGTGCTGGAACATTTTCTAAGTAGTTAGCTGTTGCTATGAATAATACTTGGCTTAAATCATATGGATCTTCAACATAGTTATCAGAGAAATGCGAATTTTGTTCTGGATCTAATACTTCAAGCATTGCACTTGCAGGATCGCCCTTATAATCACTTGCAAGCTTATCAATTTCATCTATTAAGAATACAGGGTTAATTGTTTTAGCTTGATGCATTCCTTTTAAAATTCTACCTGGCATAGCAGCAACATAAGTTCTTCTATGTCCTCTAATTTCAGCTTCATCTCTAACTCCACCAAGAGATTGCTTAACAAACTTTCTACCAAGTGCATCAGCAATAGACATAGCTAAAGTAGTTTTACCTACACCTGGAGGTCCTACTAAGCATAAAATAGTTTGTGGATTTTTGTTAGTCATTATTTTAACAGCTAAGTATTCAATAATACGTTCTTTAACATCTTCTAAGCCGTAATGATCTAAATCAAGTTTTTCTTTAACTGCATTTAAATCAGTATTATCAACGCTTGCTTCTTTCCATGGAAGTTCAACCATAAAATCGATATAGCCTTTAATTACACCTGTTTCAGCCATTCCTTGTGGGCTAACTGAATAACGTTGTAATTCATTTAATACCTTTTCTTCTATTTCTTTAGGCATACCAGCTTCAAGAATAGCTTTTCTTAGCTTTTCAACATCTTTTTCTTTTACAGCTTTATCTCCAAGTTCTTCTTGGATTGCACGCATTTTTTCTCTTAAATAGTATTCTTTTTGTGATTCATCAATACTACGTTTTACATCATTATTAATTTTATTTTCTAAATCTCCAATGAACTTTTCGTATTCGATATCTTCAAGAATAAATCTTAAACGTTTATTTAAATTTAATTCTTTAATATATCTATATTTTCTCATTTCATTACCTTTTAAATTGAATGAAACAATATCACATAGTTCATCTGAATCCATTTCAGTTTGAACAGTTTTCATTAAATCTTGATGATTAGAGAAAGTTATTGAATCAGCTTCTAAAACAGCTTTAACTACAAGTTTAACTAAAGCTTTTTCTTCATCTAATTCACCTTTTACTGTTTCAAGTAGTTTATAGCTTACATCAAAAAAGTTTTCATTATCTAAATATTCTAAGATTTCAACTCTTTCAAGTATTCTAAATTTTACTTTAATATTTCCATTTGGAAGCTTTATTTGACTTTTTCTTTCAGCAAGAAGACCATATTGTTCAAAGTCTTTTGCTTTTGGTTCAGCAACAGCTGGATCTTTTTGAATAAGTAAAATTGCTTTTCCATCAGTAATACCATTATCTAATTCATCTAAGGCATTAAGTGAAACATTTCTTCCAATTTCAATTCTTTGTTCATTATTTGGAATTGGAACTAATCCTCTTAGGGGGATTGCTGGAGCATGTAAAATGTTTTCCATATTATAACCTCCTTTTATTAAAATAACTCGAAATTGATCGAGTTATTAAAAACTTTTTTAAAATTTTATTCTAAATTAGCATTAGCAATTAATAAGTCAATTACTTTGTTAATTGATACGTTGAATGCTACATCAGCAGGGTTAACGTACTTCTTAACATCTTCAACTTTCATATTATTTGCATTTGCAATTTCTTCTAAGCTTGCATTAACTTCTTCAGGAGTAGCTTGAAGTTTTTCTTGTTTAACAATTTGTTCTAATACTAATGTTTCTTTTAACTTCTTGCTTGCTCTTTCAGTAATGTTTTTCATGAATTCTTCTTCATTTACTTGAGCAATCTTCTTGAATTCTTCAACTTTCATACCATATTGTTGACTAACTGTTCTTTCAAAATCTTTTAATTCATCTTTAACAGATGCATCAACCATAGCTTGAGGAATATCAATTTCAACTTTTTCAGTTAATTGTTCAATTAATTCATCAGCTAATCTATTCTTTTCAGATTGTTCTTTCGTCTTTTCAATTTCTGCTTTAATAGAAGCTTTTAACTCATCAACAGTGTTAATATTTTCTTTATTTAAATCTTTAACGAAATCATCATTTAATTCTGGTAATTCTTTTTTCTTGATTTCATGAAGCTTTAATGCGAATTGAACTTCTTTACCAGCTAAATCAGTTGCTTGATATTCATTAGGGAAAGTAACATTAATTGTCTTTTCTTCTCCTTCTTTCATACCAATCATTTGATCTTCAAATCCTGGGATAAATTGTTTAGAACCAATTTCTAGTTCATAGTTTTCAGCTGTTCCACCTTCAAATGCAACACCATCTTTCATTCCCTTGAAATCAAAAATAGCGATGTCATGTTCTTCGATTTGTCCATTTTCTTTTGGAGTAACTAAAACATTTTGTTCTCTAAGTTCATTAATCTTAGCATTAATTTCTTCTTCAGTAGCTTCTTTAACAATTTTCTTTCCTTTTAATCCTTTGAAATCTTTTACTTCGAATTCAGGATAAACTGGAACGATAATTGAGAAGTTTACTTCTTTTCCTCTTTCAATTTCATTTAAATCAGCTAATTGTGGATCACCTACAACGAATAATTGGTTTTCTTGTACAGCTTCACCATATTTTTTATCTGCAATAGCATAGATAGCTTCTTCATATAAAGATTCTACGCCAAAATTCTTTTCAAATTGTGCTCTTGAAATGTTTCCTTTTCTAAATCCTGGGATTGTTACATCTTTCTTTTTCTTATCGAAAGCTTTATTTAATCCTTCTTCAAATTCTTCTGGAGTTGCAGTTATTTTAATTTTTACTAAACTCTTTTCTAATTTTTCAATAGTTGCCATTTTAAACATCCTCCTTAAACGACTATTTCATTATAGCAATTTTTTTAATAAATGTAAATATATAAACTAATTATTAAAATAATTATTTATCAAAGTATTTTTTTATTGCCACCATTGTTTCATCAGATATAACATGTTCTATTTTGCATGCATCATCTTCTGCAATTTTCTTACTAACACCGATACTTTCTAATAGTTTCGTGATAGTAACATGTCTATCATATATTTTATTTGCAATATCTAGGCCTTCTTTTGTTAGAATTATATTTTTTTTGTTATCTAAGGAAATATAATTCTTTTCTAACATTAATTTTAGTGCACGAGATACGCTTGCTCTTGCATAATTAAGTTCATTAGCGACATCTATACTTTTTACAACACTTTGTTTTTTAGATAAAATATGAATTGTTTCTAAATACATTTCTATAGATTCATTATAATTCATAAAAGGCACCCCCAAAATCTATTATATCACAAAAATAATTATTATGTTATAATAACATTCGAGGGTAAAATTATGTATAAATATATATTTTTAGATTTAGATGGCACATTAACTGATCCATTCTTAGGAATAACTAATTCAGTTAAATACGCCTTAAAAAAATTTAATATAGATAAAACTAATGAAGAATTAAAATGTTTTATAGGTCCACCATTAAGATATTCTTTTTCTAAATACTATAATTTTAGTGCTGAAGATGCTGAACAAGCAGTTAAATATTATAGAGAAGTTTATTCAACAACTGGACTATTTGAAAATGAATTATATCCTGATACTGTTTATGTACTTGAGGAATTAAAAAAACTAGGTGTTAAAATAATTTTAGCAACTTCTAAACCCGAAAAGTTTAGTATTTTAATACTAAAGCATTTTAATATTTATGAATATTTTGATTTTTGTTCAGGCGCATCAATGGATAAGACAAGAGATACAAAAGCTGATGTAATTAAATATGCTATTGATAGTTTATACATTAAAAATATGGATGAAGTATTAATGGTTGGCGATAGATATCATGATGTTGAAGGTGCAGCACAATTTGGTATAAAATGCTGTTATGTAACATATGGATATGGATCAAGGAATGAAGCTATTGAATATGGTGCAAAATACATAATTGATGACTTAAAAGATTTAATACAAATAATAAAGGACTCGTAATAGAACGAGTCCATTCTTTATTTAAATATACTTGCAATATCACAAATAACTTCTAATATATCTGCAGCCATTTCAAGACCATATAATAAATTACTATCGCCCTTGACTTTTGTTCCATCTTTTGGCATATCATAATGTTTTTTATAATAGCTTTTGTTTGGATCTTTAATAGAACTTTTTCTTCTTAAAGTTTTTCTTGCTAAATAGAATTTATAGCCAAAAAAAAGTGTTATAATTATAAAAAGCAAAGCCAAGCCTAAAAATAAACCGACTTGAAAATTCATTCCTTTTTTGATTGAAAAAAATATGACAAATAATGATAAAAAGGTAATCTCAATTATTGATGAAGCTATAAAAGATATTTCAAAAAACAATTTCATTTTTAAATCTTTTTTTATGAAGTATTCCTTCAAAAATTCTTTATTATTTGTTATTTTAATTACTTTTCCATCATAGTATTTATTAAAATCATCTATTTTTACACGTCTATTGAAACAATTACTATCTTTAATAGTTACATACTCGCCTTCTATTTTATAGACTGGTAAGTAAAAAGTTTTTCTATTATCTAGTTCGCATATAGCAAATACCGGAAATTCTTCTTTTTTTATATGCAAAACATCTTCTATACGCATTGTAACCAAGCTTGCTTCAAGCTTTAATTCTTCTAATTTTTTAATAAAATATAAAGGGCTTTCGCAGTTTTCAAATGTAGATATTTTGCCTAAATCATTAATGCTACCACTATATCCAAAATCATGAAAATAATTAAGAACGCATATTGATGCATTATCATTAATATTATACATTTATATCACTCCCATAACTTTATAACTATTATATCACAAGAATGATTATATAAACAAACCTTTGCACTATTCTTTTGATTCATAGAAACTCCCCCAAAAAAATTTAATTAATCCTTTTTTTCTAATTCATCCATAATTTCATTCGTTGATTTTAGTTCATTATTTTTTCTTAGTTTAATTTTCATACTAGGAAATCTGTTTTTTACACTTTTAAGTTTTTTAATTAGTTTTTTATCATTTAAGCCATTTTTAATTTCATCAAACTTAAGTTCTGCTTTTTTAAGAATAATACTAAATTTCGCAGATTTAATTGTTGATAATGTTATATCTGTAATTAAGCCTAATAAAGATATTCCAAATACTATGTAATAATAAGGTGATTCTATTTTAGAAACTATAAATATTACTGCAGGGTGTAATATATATATTACTAATAATACTAAGAATGAAAATAATAAAGAATTTCTAAAACAAATTCTACCATTTAAATTACAAAAATAATTAGAATAATCCCACCATCTTCTTTTAAACAATTTTTCCATTATATAACTTGTTAGATATTCTA
>JAILKD010000025.1 GCA_024694145.1 bacterium
TGACTATAACAACTTAAGTAATATAGAGTTTCCTAATAATATTACTTAAGTTGTTATAGTCATCAACATCAAGAGCTAATGCCTTATTATCTGTATTTTTAATAATAAGATTTTGTAGACTTGAGTTTATATCTAAATCATATAAATTTATTTCACCATAATTATCTATTTCTAATGTGTCAATACATTTTAAATCTTCAAATGCTCCATCAACTATTTGCTTAACATTTTTAGCGACTACTTTTAAAATATTATAATCATCTAAATTATATAATTGCTTATTAATGATTTTTTTATCATTAGAATTAATACCAAAGCATATAGTATCAACAGATTGAGGAAGAGTAATAACATTATTTATAGAACTATTAGCATCCCAGTAAATAGTTTTAATATTATCGTTATCACTAATGATATAATGGTTTACTAGGCCATTATTCATAACTCCAAATCCTGTCAAACTTTCAAATGGTAAAATATCTTCACTGGTTATTTCTATAGACATTTCAGTTTGAATAGCCTTTAAAGTTTTTCTATAGTTACTTAAAAATTCAAATGCTTGTTCTTTATCAGTTATTGATTTTGGTAAAGTAATTAAGCCATTATCATCAATTCTTATTGCTATAATTTTACCATTGAGTGTTTCAACAGTATTATTTATATAGTGGTTATCTAGATTTGTATCTTCTAGTGCACCAAATTCAATATTTGGGGCATAACCAAATTCAAGGTTTTTAAGCTTCTTCATATTTAAGAAGTAACCTGATTCAATTCTTTTTCTAAATATTTTTAAACTTGTTAAATTATTAGATGAACCAAATAGTGATGAGAATTGTGTTGTTTGAGTATCTTTAATAGTAAGCTTTGTTAAATTTAAGTCATTTAAGAATGCTTCACTATCTACTGTTGCATTTGGAACATTTACTAAACTTAGTGAACTACAATTTTCAAATGCTTTAACACCAATTGTATCAACATCATTTGATTCAAATTTAGTCAAACTAATACAATCTTTAAATGCACAATTACCAATACTATTGATAAATTGAGTGTTTTCAATTTTGTTTAATTCCTTACATCCCTCAAAAGCATTAGATTCAATAACTATTGGTGATGTAAAGCTAATAGATGCTATATTAGTGTTTTTAAATGCCTTCTTATCAATACCTGTTATTTTATAATTATCAATTTCTAAAGGCACTTCTATAACTGAATCTTTACCATAATATTTATGAATATAAACATTATTTCCATCTACTTTTTCATACATATAATCGCCTTTATTGAATAGTTTTGAATTTAGACCAATATATGTAACAGTAGTTATAACAAACACTATTAAACATAAAGATAATAATATTGTAAAAACGGCTGAAGCAAGCGGTTTATTTCTGCTTATAACATCATTAACCTCTATTTTTCTCTTGTCAGTTTCCTTACTATTTCTTTTTATTTCTTTAACTCTTTGTTTTTCTAATAGTTTTTGTTCTTTTTTAGATGGCTTTTTAACTTCTTCTTTATGACCAATAAATTCAGTGTGTGTATAAAGTATTGGTTTTAATACTCCATCAATAAATTCAACACGTTCAAATTTAGCATATGTTAATTCTATTTCAATAGTTTCACAGAATATATCAAGTTCCATCTTTAATTTTGGAACAAATGCCTCTCCTCTATCAATAATAAAATCCTCATAATTAACCATCGATTTTTTAATCATAAAATGATCACTATCATATTGCATAACATTAAATGTCATTTTTGATAAATGTTGATTTAAATTGTTTTGGAATTTAAATATACATAATTGTTTTTTTGCTACTTCATCCTTAAATAGGATGTATTCTTTTAGAGTTACAATAGAATCTCTATTATCACTATAAGTGATTTTCTTTATATTATTAATAGAACTCATATTCTAGTGCACCTCCATTTCTATTCTTGCTGTTTCTTCGTTTCATGAAGAATAGCATAATGAAGAAATACAAAATTGAAATCGCAAATATAGCTAATATAGATATGTAATTCCAAAGTGATTCCATATAAACTAAAGCCTTATCTCTTAGACATTCAATTGCTAAATGTCTAATCATAAATAAGAAACTAAACAATGTAAATGCACTAACAAATGAGAATCTTTTAATATTACTTACTGAAATAGTGCTTATTACATTCGTATTAAGTTCAACATCTTCAGCCTTCTTAATATAGATATTAACTGAATCTGTATTACTACTTAAATTAATTATCTTAGATGATTGATTAGTATTCTTTTCAACTATTTCTAATACATTTACTACTTTTTTCTTTTTGTTATAGCATACAACAAAGAATGAAATATATTTAAATGGTTTAGTATAGTTACAAATAATTGCTTTATCATATTTTGATTTTCTTATAGCATATCTTTTAATATATTTTGCTGTTTCCATATCTGTTAGATAAAACTCATTTTTAATGCCTGCTTCAATTTTATCAGATAAGAATTCTTGTTTTTGATATTCTCTAAAATAATGATTCTTTCTAAATTTAAATGCATTAAGCATTATTATTGTTGTAACAAATATAAAACATGCAACTAAGAATAATATTCTCCATATTAACATACTAATCATCTCCTTTCTTTAGGAAATCTTCCATTTCCTTTAAGGTTTCATCATCTTTTTCTTCTTCTTTAAATAGATCCATATCAAAATCTTCTTCAGGCTGTTCTTCCTTATTATTTAATATATCATCTATTTCATTTTCTATCTCTTTTTGCTCTAAGTTTTCGCTTTCTAAGGCCTTTTCTTCTAGATTAGATGTTTCTTCATCTATAGAAGTAATATTATCATTTTCAATAATAGGCTTGCTAGTTTCAACATCCTCAACATCACTATTATTTTCCTCTATTTCGCTTTCTTCTTGATTAGTTGATTCTTCTTCAAAAGCACTTTCATCTTTATCAGGTTGTTTTACTTCTATTTCTTCTTTTTCGTCAACAACATCATTTATTAGTACTGTTTCATCATCTGTTTTGTTTTCTTCAACTATATCGTTACTTGCATCACCGCTGGTTTCTTTAATAGCTTCAAATTCATTTGATTCATCACTAGTAGGTTCACTCTCCAACTTTTCAGTAACTTCATCATTAATCTTTTCACTATTAACATCTTCTATTATAGAATCAGTGAAAATTTCATCGCTAGCTTCTTTTATAGCTTCAAAATTTTCTTCTTTTGGAGTTTCATTTTCTATAGTATTAATTTTTTCTTCTAAGTTAGTTTGTTCTTCTACATCATTTTGTTCTTCAATGATATTCTCTTCTTCGATTTCTTCATTTGAAATAATATTTGGTTTTTCATCAACTATTTTTTCTTTTTCTTCTTTTTTAATTTGTTTTTCATTAGAATTATCTACATTACCATCAACATCAACAGTTTCTAATGTATCTAATATTCTTAGATTCTTAATATTCAGTTTTAAATCATCAGCATTATCAAATAGATAAACTAGTTTTTCTTCAGGAGTTAATTCTTCTATATCCTTCTTTGGAATAGTAAATTTAACATTTGTAATACCTATGGCTTCTGTTAGAGTATCTTTAACAACGTCATCATTTAACATTGTTAGTGATGAAATTGTTGCTAATGTAAATAACGGTGCAAGAATAATAAATGGTATTAAAGCAACTATTCCACATATAATTGTAAATCCAATTGCATTATTTGTAGTTCCTTTAATTATTATTGGTAAGGCAGAACCAATTCCAGCTACTGCTAGATAAATGACTTTTATTAAAGTGTTTAAAGCAATAATACCAAATCTAATTCTCTTTCCTTCTTTTTTATAAGCATTAAATGAAATATTTATTACATTTGATGCATTTATATTATTATTTGCATTAACTATATAACCTGTTTCTGCATAAATTAGAGGAACGAATAATAAATATATAACTATTGCTAATAATGCAGGAGAGGCGAACAATACAATAAATAAGTATCCTTCACTTTCAGTAAATATCATAAAGATATAACCTATTAATGCCAGAATTCCAGCAATTGCTAATAAAACTAAAATTATTCCAGTTATAATAAATATTTTTATTAGACAAGCAAATAGTGCTGTAAAATAATTCTTTGGATTATCACATGACTTTGTTATAGTTGTTAAATCTATATCATTATCATCATTTATTTGCTCTCCCAATCTAAATATTCCCATATTCACTACTGGTTTAAGTATGAATAGTGGAATAGATAGTATATAAATAAATATACATATATAATATTTAAATATATTAGTTTTTCTTTTATATAATGATTTATAAGAATTTTTTATTCCATCTAAATAATAATTCTTAAATTTCTTCTTCTCCATAAAATCCCTCCTTGTTGCGGTTTTTAATATCATAATTATAAAATCTGCCTACATCTCATAATTATAATATCAAATTGCTTATCTACTGGCTGGAAAACCAGCCAGTAATAAACAATTATTAATAATATAAATCTATGCCATAATATTTTAATAACTTAGATTGACTAATTGCATTATCTAAATTGTCATAGAATTTAATTTTTAATACTTCATTTTTAACTTCAGTTGAGTAATGTAGGTTAAATTCATTTGATATATAAGTATCAAAATAACCTAATGTGCCATTACTTCTTGAATAAACTGTTGTAGTATTTGTTCTCTTATCATAAACTGTAATGTTTTCAACTATTAAGTTTTGAATATCAAAATCAAAGCTAATTATTGAATCAAGTGTTAATTCACCAGAACAAATTGGTTTATAGTAGCAATCTGTTACTATATTACCTTCATCATCATAAATAACATAATTCTTTATTTTATTTTCAATTGATCCACAATAACTTAATCTAGATATTATTCTATCTGTAAGCACAAATCTATGTCCTTCTAATAATCCCATTTCACTATCAGATGTATAAGCTAGATAAGTATTATACATACTATTATAATCTAGTTCCATAGTTGGCCCGTTATATTCTGAATATATTTCTATACCAGGATTAAATAATCTTTCAATTGATTCTGTTTCAATTTCAATATATCTCTTATTAACAATTAGTTTTACAAGAGTACTATCGATAGTAATATTATAATTATATGTAACATCATTACCATTAATATCAAATACTTTTGCATCTATGATGCTTACTTTTTTACTACCTGTTTCAAATTTAGAAATGCTATCTGACCAATATACTTTTAATGTATGTTCAGTAAATAAATTACCAATTCTATCATAAAAGTCATGAGCTAATTCTAAACCAATTCCATCATAAGTTTTTCCAACTTCTTTTTCAGAAGGCTTAACTGTTACTTGGCAAGGTATTATTTCAAAATCTGCATAATAATAGCTTATGCCATCAAATATGAATTTTTCACCTTCATTTAATGTGTTTCCACCTATTACACCTATTGTGCTAGTAATATTTGTTGTTCCTTTTGTAACAGTATAATCACTTAATAATACTCTATATTTTCCAAGCTCAATAGTATCTAATGCAAGCACATATTCTTCTAATGTTTCATCATATTTTAACACTATGTAGTCATTACAAGTTATTTTTAGGCTCTTTCCAATAGGAGTTAAACCAACATTAATAGTTTTGTTAATATCTAAATCAAATCCACTATATTCAACAGTATTATTTGGTTTAGTCTTAATACTTAATTTATTAATAGTTAGTTTTCCCATTGTATTAACAATAAACTTGTAATTACTTGTAACATAATTATTAAAATCATCTTTTACCCTTATTGCATTAGTTAAATCATTATCGATTTCACCTACATATGTAATTCTTGGTAAATATTCATCAACAGAATAAACAGTGTGCTTATTTGTTGTTAAGAATTCTTGATCTGTTGCATTTACATAAATAAAATCATAATTAGTTAAAGGAATTCCATCACAATCTTTTGTTTTACTAGATGTATTTATTAATATTTCTTTTCTAGTAATTTCAAAATTACAATTATCTTTATTAGTTATAGAAATGTTATAATTGTTTTTTCTTGAATTATTGTTAGAATCTAAAATATCAAATATAAGTACTCTTAGATTAGAATATTGTTTAGCATCAATAAACTCAGTTATATGATTACTTGCTTCATCTACAAACTCTATAAATATTCTAAATTCACCTTGTTCAACAAATACATTGTCGCAATCATCATTTGTGAATACATAAGGTTTATTATCATATACCTTTAAGAATCCATCACTTACTAATTCAAATTCAACATCAAGCTTATTAATAATTATTTCACCTATTTCATCAAATATGAAATTATAATTATCTGTTGATGATGAATAATTAGATTTAGTTACTTCAAATGATATTTCATTTAAATATGTATTTGCATCTAATAAAACTACTTTTGAAGAACAAATTGCATTTTCACCAGTTATTAAAGCTAGATTATCTGGTACATCAATAAATGAATCATATTCAATTCCATCAACAACAACTTTATATTCATTAAAGTATTGTCTACTTCCTGTATAAACTAAAGAATCATTTCCTAAAGTTTTAATATGAATATTCTTTTTCATTACTGATAAAGTACCAAATTCTAGTGTAATAATATAATTATTAGTTCTATCAATTTCTAAATTATCTTTAATTTGCGCGATAACTTCATTGTTTTCTTTAACTCCATAATCAGTTATAGAACTAGGATTTGTAGTGATATTATAAGCAATATCATTTGTTGCTAAACCAGCGTTTTCTAAGTCTATGCTTGTAACATCTAAAAGTGTTAAAATATTATGAGCTATACCATCATAAACGCCATTATAATTTCCAGTTTTTAATGTTACATTTCTCTTATTAATTATTAGATTTGATGAATCTATATCGCCTAATTTATAATTAGACTTAATTCCATCAGTAATATTAAAATCAGTACAACTAAATGTGTATTTATAAGCATCTTTTATCTCACATTCATCTAATAATTTAGTTGTTGAATTAAATGTTGTACTAAATACTAAAGATATAACTTCATTTAATCCGCTTATTTCATTAGTAATAAAATTTACTTCACCATTAATTAAGATATTATAGTTATTTATAACCTTATTCTTATCTGTTTCATTTCCATCATAAATTCTATTTTCAATTTGAGTTTTAATCATTTCGGCACTAATAAGTGCTTTATTTATTACTAATTCATTAGATTTTAATGTGTATTTATAATTACTACTTCTTGTAAAGTTAGGATTAACACTAACATAGTAATTTCCAGCATTAATTGGACTACACTCAATTCCATTTAAGTCTGTATAAATAATATTTACACCAGTTAGTTCATCATCATATGGTAAATCTGTTATTATAATTCCATTTTCATCATATAAGATATAACCAACATTATTCTTTAATCTGTCTATATAATGACCATCATATGTATAGTCATAATTGTAATCTTTTGTTATTGCCTCTATTGTTATTTCTTTTTGATCTATACTTAAATCACATGAACTAGGGCTTAATGTAATTGAAGTAAATAAATTACTATCTACTACACTTCCATTAATTAATATATTTCCTAATGAAATATCATAAGTTCCAACATTCTTTGGAATAATTCCACCATCATATTGTAAAACAACACTAAATACATAATTATTGTTTGAATGATAATTATTATATGTTGATGAAACAATAATAGAATTAGAACTATTTAATATTATATAATTACTTGGATTTATTACTTCACCATATACTTTTCTTGTAATATCACTATTATTAATTAAAGTAATAGAGATATCTCCACCCTTAACTGTTAGTGGGCAATCATGTAAATCATACCTTATATCATAATTTGATGTTCTTAATCCATTATTTATTTCTACACTCTTAATTCTTGCATAGTAATAACCTATTTCTTTTGGTTTATCAATAGGATTACCATCATTATCAAAATATTCTAATGTGTAGCTTGTAATTGAATCTTCATCTTGTAATCCAATTGCATAAACTTTAATTTTAGATTCATCAATAAGATTACCTGTATATAGATAATTTATTTCTTCTAAACTATCATCTCTACTACTTGCATAAACGCTTAATTCAATTCTATTAATTGATAATGTGGCATTTTCTGCAGAAATCTTGTAATTATAAACTTCAGGATATAAGTCATTAACATCATAATATCCATAAACAATTTCATAAGTTCCTACCTCAGTTGGACTTATAATTATATTACCATTCTTCTTATAAATGAAATGTAATCTTAAAGTCTCACCATCAACCATATCATTTTCATTATTAATTACATATCCATCATAATTTTCATCTAATATAGCACTTCCAGTATAAGCCTGGCTATAATCGCTAATTGTTACACTTAAATTTATTTGAGTAATACTAAATTCATACTCATTCATTATGACTATATAATTATCTTTAATACCATAATTAACTTCAAAAGTGTTCTCACTTAAAATTAATTTGTATAATCCTACATTTTTAGCTTCACTTACTTGTTGATTATCTTTTATAATGACTGGTTTAATCATTAATTGAATATCATCTGGAGCGCTAAATATAGAGTTATCATAATCGTAATAATCTGTAGCCTTATAAATTATACCATCATATGTTTTAGTAGCACTTGGTAAATATGAAAATTCAGCATTTATAACATATTTAGCTATGCTAAATGAAATATAGTCATCTGCTTTAGAGACTATGTAATTTGTATTATTTCCAAGTATTTCATCTACATAAACTCTATAATCACCTGCATTTATAGCACTATCAACATTTACATATGTAGATCCATTATATTTCTTATAAAGTGGAGTAATTCTAAAGTCATATGCATCATCATTATAGAAATTATTAGATCCAATAACGATGTAATTATATCCACTATTACTATATTCATAAGCTGTTGCTGAATATACTAAATTATCCATATTACTATAATATTTAGGCATAATAGTTATTTCAAGTGGATTAATTGTAAGAGTTGCATCACTATAACTTAATACATAGTTCTTCTTATTAGCTGTATCATTAACTACATCACTATCTTTTACTCTAATAATGTATGTAGCAGCATCTTTAGGATTAACTGGATTGTTAGATAAATCATAATATGAAACAGTTATTAAGAATCTTTCATTATTAACATTTGTATTATAATAATAACTTTCTCTTTCATATTCACTATTATTAAATACACTAATAATATCATTTGGTAATATTGTTAATTCTTTTTTACTGATAGTAAAATATGAAGAAACTAATGTTAGATTATAATTTGAATCACTATAACTACCAATTCCATTATATGAAATTATTCTTTGTTCATATGTTCCAGCATCCTTTGGATTAGTAGCTACATTATTCTCATAAACACCGTAAATAGGACTTATTCCTTCACCATAAGCGAAGTCATCACCAGCAATAGATAGGCCACTAACTGAAACATCTATTACACTTCCATCATAAACAAATGGGCCTATTAGATTTGGAGTAACAATAACATTTCTCTTAGTTATTTCAAATTCTGGCATATTACTAGCAATTATATTATAGTTAGTACCAACGCCGTGATTATCAATATATGAATTAAACTTAACATAGTAAGAACCTACATTTTTAGGAGCACTCTCAAGTTTAATATTACCATTATAATAATCAACGAATACTTCTATAGCATCATCATTTACTAGACCTGTAGCAACTGAATAATTATTATAACCATCATAATAATATGCATTTTCACCATTATATTTATATTGTGCTTGTGCAAACTCTTTTAAAGTTAATTCAACATTCTTTTTATTAATAGTTAATATACTTGAATTAACTCTAACAAAATTATAGTTATTAATACTTCTACCTATTAATAAATCAATTGAAGTATGTTTAATATCATAATTACCAACATTTAGTTTTGCAACATCAGTATTACTAATAGGATTTGTTCCATTATAAACACTAACGCTTAAACTAATCTTTTCACCATTTACTAAACTTCCATCAATAATTTCATATTGTTTAGTTGGATATGTTGGATAATTAAATGTATCTCCATAAGTAATTGTTTGATCTAATAGGCTTATAATAATATCCTTCTTACTTATTGTTAGATTAACATTATTAACATAATGTGTATTGTAATTATTATTTAGATTTACGTTATTTCTAGTAATTGTATGATTACTTATACTTACAACATAAGTGTTTGCATCAATTGGGTTAATAGTTGAGCCATTATCATATATAACACTTATTTCTAGTTTGTCACCATTTACTAGTCCATCCTGGTTAAAACTATTATCATCATAATAATGAGCTAAGCCGTTATAAACTATTTGTGTTTGTTGATCTATTAGGCTAATATATAAATCTCTTCTAACTATTTCTAAATTAGAATTATTTATAGTTACATCATAATTATCTAAACTGCTTCCTGTAAGAATAATATCATCTATTGTGGCAATAATATCATAAACGCCTACATTTAATAGTTTTGTGTCGCTTGTTGGAACAAATTCGCTTCCGTTATAAATTTTGGCATTTACTAAAATACTTTCACTACTAGCTAGTCCGCTAACAGTAAATGTATTATTAGGATAAACATAAGTATTACCATATGTAGTAGAATCATCAAAAAGTGAAATAATTAATTCTTTTTTAATAATCTTAAATGTTTCTACTTCATTATCCCAAATCACATTATAATTTGATTTTACATAATCTGGGCTTGTGTTAAAGCTACTATATATTACCCTATATTCACCGCAATCTTTTGTACTAGTTGTATCAACATATATTCCATTTACTTTCTTTTGATAACTAACATTTATGCTTATTCTTTCGCTTGAATAAGGCATTGTTGTGCTTGTTTGATAATTGTTATAGCCACTTGGATAAACTATATCTTTCCCGTTATAATAAACATCTAGCATATTTAATAAACTAATACTGACATTATATTTATTAACTGTTAATGTAGCATAATTGTTTTTATAAATTACATTATAGTTATTGTTAAAATTAGCAATATTTGTTGTATAACTATATGTTCCAATAAAATATGTTCCAGCATTTAAATGATTTGGATTTATTTCATTATAATTTCCATCATAATATTTAACATTTATGCTAAATGTTCCACTATCAACTATAGTATTAGTTGAAATGTATTTAAATCCTTCATTATAACTTATAGTTTGACCGTAAGTTACAACTAAATCGTTTGGTGCTATTTCTATAGTTCTCTTATTAATCTTACATGCCCTATCAGAACATATAATATAATAATTATTCTTATTTGTTCCATTAACTGTATAATCACTATATCTAATGACATAATCATTAGCATTTATAGGAGTAACAGTTGAATAAGAATTTTTAGCATAGAAATTATAACTTATTTTTATGCTATGACCTGGTAAAATAGATCCACTAATAATAGTAAAGTTGTTATAGTCATTACTATAAGTTAGAGGCAATCCGTCATATTCTTTATCATTACCATTAATATTATTAAATGCAACTTCTACTGTTCTAGCATTAATAACTAATGCTACTCTTGAAGAATAATATACATTATAATTAGATTCTAATGCATTATTATAAATTAAACTTGAAATACCTAATTCATAATTTCCTCTATCAATTGGTGTAGTTATACTACCATTTAAATATGCGCTTAATACAGGCGTAATTGATTCATTAGCTGCAAAGCCATCACCTATGATTTTATATGTAGCATTACTATAATCATAAGCTAATCCATCATATATTTTTTCACTTAAATTATCTAAGCTAAATGTTATATTTCTCTTAGTAATTTTAAATGATAAGCTATTAGATGATGTAATAGTATAGTTTGAACTATTTCCATTTAAATCAACATAAGAATTATAAACTATATTATAACTACCTACATTTTTTGGAGCATTAGGCAATAAATTACTATTTTCATAATAATTAACGCTAATCTTTAATGAATCATTATAAACTAATGCTCCACTAGTTATGTTGAAGTTATTAAATTCATCTTTATAACTTACTACATTACCACTATATTTATATTCTGTTTTATCTAAACTCTTTAAGCTTATTGTTATCGGCTTAGGTGTAATTGTTAATATACCATAAGTTGCTGTTGATATGTTGATGCTATATTTTTCAATTGTCTCAACACTCTTAATTCTAATTTGATATTCACCAACATCTTTAGGTGTAACTTTTTCATTATTCTTATAGTATTCAACTTCTACTCTTGTATTATTTATAATATCTGCATCAAAGCCTGTATAAGTTTCAGTTAATTCAAAATATTTATTCTCATCTAAACTATAATCATTTCCATATACACTTGATACATCCTTTGATTTTATTGTGATTCCCTTACTATACATAATAAGTTCACCATCAATACGATTAATGTTGTATGAATTTTTTACATCAATTTGTGTACTTGTATTCCTAATACTATAATTAATCGCATTAATTACTTTACCAGGAGCTGATATTTGTGGTTGACTTCCACTAATTAAATATAATTCATCACTACTTAATATGCTTCCACTAGTTATTTTTAAATCACTAAGTGTTGCACGTGAATGTGTATTTCCATCAAAAACGAATGTATCATCACTTGTAGTTTCTATTGTTACATCTTTTTTATTTATAAATAGTGTTCCATAGTTATAAGTAACGTTATATAAATTATTAGTTATATCGTTATTTTCACTATCATAAATTCTTATATCTCTAACATTTTTTATACCATTTTCTGCATAATATGTTATGCTTTGGTTTTCAGTTGTTAAATCGACTAATTTATCTCCACTAATTAAACCATATGCTGATGAACTAGCTACATTATATGTAGTATCAGTTAATGGAGTGTTATCATAAACCTTACTATTTGAACCAGTTTCAATAGTAATATCACGCTTAACAATACTAAAATTATATTCAGATGTTGTTACATCATAATTAATAGAAACATCATCTGTTGCGTTACTTAGTTTATAACTAGTTATTTTTACTTTATAATTACCAGGTAGTATTGCTTTAGTTTCATTACCTGCTAAATCATAAATCTTACCTTCAGCAACTGATTTATCGCTATAACCTAAATTAGTATTAATTGTATATGTATTTTGATATTTTATTTCTTCACCAGAATATACATAACTACTATCCATAGTTGGAGTAATAGTTATTTTTTTCTTGTTAAATCCTATTTCTTTACCATTAGAAGTTATATTATAACAATTAGTTACATCAATTCCATTTACATCACTAACCTTAACTAAACCTACTTCTACATTTGTTTTAGTTAAATTAAATGAATCGAAATTAAATACTATTTCACTAATACTATCTTTATTTTTTAAACCAGTTTGACTATAACTTGGATAATCACCATAAGTTATAGTATCGCTTGTTAAATTAATTTCTAAATTTGTTTTATTAATAGTAAAGCCAAATTCAGCACTTGTTCTTTTACCAATAAACTTACTAGTTACTGCTCTAACATAATAATTACCAGCTAAAATTGGCTTTTCTCTACTCCATTCAGTAGAGTTTTCTGCTCTATATTCAAAATATCTTACAGATCCACCAAATTGTGTTTGAGCACTAAAATCATAATCTTCACCATAATTTATTTCAGAAGGCATTTCTATGCCTTTTTTTAGTTTTCCTTTATTTGCGATAAAGGTAATAGAAAATAATAGTGCAAGTAAAAAAATAGCAAGGAAAACAAATTTAAAAAACATTATAACGCCTTTTGTTTTAGCTACTTTTTTGATTTTTTCTACATATTTATCATATAGCATAGAAATACCTCCTTTCTTTTAGATTTTAGTTATTTTTAAATGAAGTTTATTGTTCCATAAACATAAATTATTTCATAGTTAGAATTATTTGTAATAATTATTGTATTATCTTTAGATGTTCCTATTACTTCACTAACAGAAATAGAAACAATGTTAAATAAAGACATATCTACTGGATTTTCATTTAAATCATAAACATTCATTACTCTAGAGTGATTACTTAATGAATCACCACTTGTTAAATCAACAGTAATATCATTAGTTCTTGCAATTATCATCTTTTTTGTAACTGTTAGAGTTCCATAAATGTATGTTATATCATAATAATCAGTAATATCATTATCCTCTGAATCTTGTAAGTTTATAGTTATCATATTACTTATACTTCCAACATCAGTTATTGATGAATAATAACTAATACTAAATGTATCTCCACTAACTAATTGTGAACTAATATCATTAATAAAATATGGATATTCTAAAGTTGTTCCATCATATTCTTTTGATGCTGATGCTGTTTGAACAGTTATCTTCTTCTTATTAATAATTAATTGTCCATCATAAATATTAACTTTGCAGTTAGAATCTAATAGACCATCTACTCTTGCAGTAATTATTCTTTCATCCGTATCCGCTACTGGAACTATCGAATAAGCTGTTACTATATTAGTTCCACTACCTGTTGTTGAGTAAGATAATACTAAATCATCAACATCATCACCATAAGTAATTGTTTTATCATTCATATAAATGTTTAGTATAGCTTTATATACAGTTAATGTTCCAAATGTAGCTCTAACTTTAAAGTTACTTGTATTCACTGGTGCATTATCAAGTAATATTCGATATGATAATTCATTATTTTCATCATGATCACTATTCTCATTAACGTTTATAATACCTTCTTCCCATTCAATTACTACAAAATCAAAATTACTAGGTAGATTAGATACTGTATATTCATGTAAGAATAAAGGTAGTCCATCATACACTTTTGATGCGGATCCTGTAGTAATAGTTATAGATCTTTTTGAAATAACTAAATTTTGTAATTGATTACCACCTAAATACTCCCAATCTATAGTAACCGATTGACCATTTTTATCTTTAACAGATAAGTTTAACTGTGGATTGTATGTACCAGCATCTACAATTACACTATTAAAATTATAAGTACATGTGTAATTTTTTGCTTGTAAATATGCTCTTGAATCAGAATCAAGTTCATATATATCTGTAGCATATACTGCCACTCCATCATAAGTTTTATAAGGATTATCAGCAGAATAACTACTATTTATACCATCTTTTAATTTTATTTTAAGAGTAACATTTTCATCATTAATTGTTAAAGTAACATCTTTAATATCAAAACTAAATTTAGAAATATCATCGCTATTTATTGTTATATTCAAGAAATTCTTAGCTAGATATTCACCTGGATCTATAAAAGTTCTAGTGAAGTTCAAATTGAAAACAAATAATTCATCATTTATTTCATATATATCAGATGCATTACTAAATAGGTTTTCACCAGTATAATCCTTTGTTATAATTGCATCACTTTTCTTTTTTACATCTACATTTCTCTTTTCAATAACAATAAAATCACTAATATTAAATGCAAAATTACTTATACTTAATTCAGTTAATCCGTCTTTAACAGTAATATTTAAAACATCATTTAAATCATAACTCTTAATTTCGTTAAAATTAACATTAGCTTTATAGCTTAAATTATAAGTGAATTTAGTGTCACTAGTTCTTAGTAGAGAACTTGCATCTTTTACATCATCTCCGTATTCGAATTTTGCAGTTTCTCCAGGTTTTAAACTAATTGTTACTTCTCTTGGATTAATTCTAATTAATCCTTGAGTAATATTTATTTTATAGTTTGCTCCAACGCCATCATTACCATCTTCATCTACTATTTTTGCAGTTGCTTCTACAATTGTTTCTCCAACATCTTTTCTACTTGTTTGACTATCATAATTAAATATTAGTCTATGACCTGCATCTTCATTTATAAATCCATCTCTTGTATAGCAATCTGGATCATCAGCATCATATTTATAAATCTTATTATTAAAAGTCTCAATTATTGGATTTAATGTAATATTAACTACGCTTTTTTCAATTTCAAAATATAATTTATCTCTATAACTAGGGTTTAAATCAAAGTTTTGATTAATATCACCATATTTTGTTCTAATAGATAATTCTACTGGATAAGGACCGGCATCAACAGCACTATCGCTACCTTCACCAGCTAGATAACTATCTTGTAGTAATTCTTTATCCTTATTGCTTAGTAAATTATCAAGTTCTTCAGTTGAAATAGCAAATGTATGTTTTTGTCCATCATATGGAACTTTGGCAACTGGTTCATCGCTAATAACACTTAGCGTAATAACATATGGATCAATTGTTAAAATACCATCGTTATGAACCACTATTTCATACATATCTTTAACTGATTTACCATCTAAATCAATTATATCTATATCCTCTTTTAGAATAGTATTCTTAGTTCCACTATCACTAACATCTATTATTTCTTTAGAATCTAATACAACTATTTCGTCTCCTTCTCTTAAACCTTGTTGAGTAACACTTCTATTGTATAGAGGCTTTCCATCATACACTTTATAAGCATCTTTTGTTATGATTGTTACTTTATAACCTGTAATACTAAATGTTGGAATGCTATCTCCACTTAGATTATCAGTTATTAAATAATTATCAGTTACATCAAAGCCAGCAACATCAAATATATGAGTATCAGCAACAATATTTACTGCACCTTCCTCTTGTGTTGTAGCACTTGATCTAAAGACTGGACTTATTTTTTGTCCTTTAACTAAATCGCCTTCAACTACACTTACAGTTGTAATATTTAATGGTGTACCATCATAAGCTTTACTTGCTGAATCATAATTAACCTTAATACTTCTTTTTTCTACTTGTAATCCACCATTTTCGCTTATTACACAGTTATAAGAATTTGTTACGTTTTTACCTTCTTTATCATAAATAATAATATTTGGATTAGGTGTAATAAAGCCTTCATTAGTTATAGTATCATTACAAACAAAATCAAATGTATAACCACTAGGTAGTGCATCTTCATCTACTAGTTCAAGATTATTTATGCTTAATTCTAAAGGAAGTCCATCATATTCTTTTGTATCCTTTAAAATATTAAATTCAATTTTAGTTTTATTTATTTTATTTGCCTTTGTCATATTTATGGCTAAAAACACGCCTAAAGAACCTGTTAGGGCGACTATTAGTGAGAACACTATTAACATTGATAATTTTCCTTTTAACATATTATCAACTCCTTAGACATTTAAGACAATTTGTCTTATAGCCTCTTTACATAAAGGCATTTTATCTGCGCCAAACAAATCATCTATATAATTTGTTAAGGCCTCAGATTGACTTCTTACATATACTGGGTTTTTACTTTCTAGTTTTCTTAAAACTTTTCTTGAAAGTATATCATCTATTGCATCTAGTTCTGTTCCTCCACATGAAACAAGTACTGGTACATATGCTTTTATTTGTTTCATAATACGGTTACCAAATGTAATATGGAATGTATCTACCATGTATTTATCAAGTTTTTTAATTCTTCTTAAGTTTCTATCTGATATTTCAAATTCTTTTTGTGCTTTACTAAATAAATCATATAAGTGATCTATTGATATTTCACAGCATCCTACATCTAATCCCTCAAATACTTCTGCTTTTGTATCTAGGTTTAGAACCATTGCTCTATCATAAACCTTATCTGATATAGCAAATGTAGAGTCATCATTATTTGCTGTTCCAACAAACCACATGTTTATTGGTAGTCTTAACTTTCCTTTGTATAAAAGTTTAGGGTCATTATCCCAAACATCACTAACAACATCTAAGTTTCTACCATCAGGGTTAGGTAATTCTAATAATGATAAGAATTCCGCAAAGTAATATTCTACTCTTGCGATATTCATTTCATCTAGAACTGTTATATAAACATTTTTTGTGTAGTCAGCTTCATACATTTTGTATAACAAAGTTGTTTCATTAAACTTTTTAGTAAATTCGTTATAATAACCAATTAAGTCAGTACGTTCC
>JAILKD010000007.1 GCA_024694145.1 bacterium
TAGGAGGGATTTGAACCCTCGCACGGAAACCCGTCTACACCCTTAGCAGGGGCGCCTCTTCAGCCTCTTGAGTACTACTCCAAGGGTAAGCACCATAGGTGCTACTTTTTAATGATATAACAAAACTCTAATAAAGTCAAGATTAATCATTTTTTATTATTTGAGTTGGTTAGTGATACTACCCAACTGGGTAGTGTTGAAATCAACTTCATTAATCATGTAACATAGTTAAACTAACTTTATGTCTAACTAAGTCTACATCAAGTACCCAAACCTTAACTACATCTCCTACACTTAATACTTCTGAAGGATGCTTTATGTAGTTTTTAGATATTTTAGAAATATGTACTAAACCATCTTCATGTACACCACAATCAACAAACACACCAAAATCTACTACATTTCTTACTACTCCTTGTAACTCTTGACCTATTTTTAAGTCTTCTATTCTTAATGCTTCACATCTAAGTAGTGGTTTATCTAATTCATCACGTGGGTCTCTTTGAGGAGCAATAAATGCATCTAGAATATCTTTAATAGTATATTCATTTTCTTTACCATATTTAGCGATTAAAGCCTCAATATCGGCTTTTTCTACTTGTTTTTTAGTATCTTCGCTACCTAGCTTTTCAATGCCTAATTCTTTAATTAATTGCTTTGCTAGTTTATAGCTTTCTGGGTGAATTGAAGTAGAATCTAATACTTCAGTAGATTCAGGAAGTCTTAAGAAACCTACAGCTTGTTCGAAAGCTTTAGGTCCAAGCTTTGGAACATTTTTAATTTGTTCTCTATTTTTAAATTCACCATTTTCTTCTCTATATTTTACGATGTTTTCAGCAATACCTTTATTAATACCTGATACATAACCAAGTAAAGATTTACTTGCAGTATTGATATTAACACCTACTTGGTTAACTGCTGTAGATACTACGAAGTCTAGTGAATCACTTAACTTACTTTGAGTAACATCATGTTGATATTGACCTACACCAATACTCTTTGGATCAATCTTAACTAATTCTGATAGAGGATCTTGAAGTCTACGTGCAATTGATACAGCACTACGTTCTTCTACGCTATATGTAGGGAATTCTTCTTGTGCTAGAGCGCTTGCTGAATAAACGGAAGCTCCTGCTTCATTAACGATAGCATAGAATACTTTTCTACCATTTAATTCTCTTAATACACTTTGAATGAATTCTTCTGTTTCACGACTAGCTGTTCCATTACCAATAGCAATAAGTTCAATATTGTATTTGATAATGAAATCTGATACTTTCTTTTTAGCATCAAGAATTCTTTCTTGAGGTACTTTTTCACCTTCAAATTTTTGGTTTTGATAAATTACTGTTTTAGCTAATACTTTACCTACTTTATCTACTACAGCAATCTTACAACCAGTTCTAAATGCTGGGTCTACACCTAAAACCATTTTACCTTTCATAGGTGGTTGAAGTAATAAGTTACGTAGATTAACTGAGAATACTTCAATAGCTTTATTCTCTGCACTTTCTGTTAATTCACTTCTAACTTCTCTTTCAATTGATGGGAAAATTAATCTATTAAATGAATCAATGATTGCATCTTTTACAATAGGAGTTGCAAAACTATCTTCATTTTTAATTACTTTACTATTTAAATAATTAATTGTTCTATCGTTATCAATAACAATACTTACACTTAAAACATCTTTATCTTCACCACGGTTAATAGCTAAAATGTTATGGCTTTTTAGCTTTTTAACTTCTAGGCTATAATCATAATACATTTGGAAAGTAGGATCATCTGCTTTTTTCTTTTTCTTTGTAACTATTAAACCAGTTCTATAACATTCTGTTCTAATAGATTTTCTATAATTAGCATTATCACTAATCATTTCAGCAATAATGTATTTAGCACCTTGAATAGCACTATCAAATGTAATATTTTTTTCTTCATTAACATATTTATTAACAATATTTTCTAGTGAACCTTTTGTAGGGAAAGCTAAAAGCTCTTTTGCTAGAGGCTCTAAGCCTAAAGCAATAGCTTCAGTTGCTTTTGTCTTTTTCTTTTCTTTATATGGACGGTATAAATCTTCAACTTCAACAAGCTTTTGACTCTTTTCAATTTTTTCTTTTAATTCATCTGTTAGCATTCCTTTTTCATCAATTAAACGAATAACTTGTTCTTTTCTCTTTAGAAGTGCTAAGCCATATTCATATTGAGTTTCTATTTCTCTAATTTGGTTTTCATCTAAAGCTCCTGTTTGTTCTTTTCTATATCTAGCAATAAAAGGAACAGTATTACCTTCTTTAAGCATTGATAAAACAGTATTAACTTGTTCAATCTTTATACCTAATTTGATAGCTACTTCTTTCTTTAAATCTTCGTTAAAGTATTCTTCAGATTTAACTTCTAATTCTTTTTCTTCCATAATTATACCTCCTATATTAGCAAGAAAAAGGGGAATTAGCCCCTTTTTTATTCTTCTTTATTAGATAAACTATTAATGTAGTTTACTTGGTTAATAATTATTGCACCCCAGTCAGATGCTCTATATTTTGGATTACCATTACTATCAACAGAACCATCTGCTAGTAAGAAATCCTTATCATTCATATTATCATATGTTTCACTTGATTTATAGTGGAATAGCATTGGTGCTTTAATATCAGTTACAGGTAGTACTCCATCTAGTGTAAAGTAACGACGATCTGTTTCATCATCACGTTTTTTAACAGATTCATAATCAATAGCAAAGAAGTATATATCTTGTCCACAGTTTTCAATTGCTGTTAAAAGTGGATCACTATTAAGTTCTCTACCATCACTTCTTTTTGAACCAGTTAAATATGAGTCCATAATTTCATAAGCTTTATAACTTGCTGATTCTTTATCCTTCATCCATGATGTATTATAAACTAATATATAACATTCACCACTAAACTTTTCAAGTTCATATTTAGCATCAAAACCTTTTAATAGTTTAATTCTATTATCAGTTTTTGTTTGACCTTGATAGTTTTCTATATATTGAACTAGAGGTGTTGTATTATCGTCTTTTTGAGTATTATCTTTTTTAGTTAAGAATAAAATAATAACAATTATTACTGCCAAAGCAGCAATAGATAAAGCTATACCAACGATTAAAGATACTGGACTAACAGTAGCCTTTTTTTCGTTTCCATCTTGTCTTGCTATTACTTCATTGTTTTGGTTAATTATACGTGCCAATTTAACCACTCCTTTAAAACACTATTTTTATTATATATTATAATATTATTATTTTCAAGAATTATAATTACTTCTTTTCATCTGGGTCAGAAGCTAGTTCATGGATACGTCTAAATCTATGATTTAAGCATGACTTAGTAATATCTTTACCATATTCATTCTTATAAAGAGTTATAAGCTCTAATAATGTAGCTGTAGGATTTTTCTTACGTAATTCCATTACTTCAATAAGCTTAGAATCTATTTCTTCTTTACCATCTAATATTTTAATATCTTCTAACTGACTTTTTGCGGCATTAATTGCCTTTACTTCATTAGCAATTTCACAGTTGTTTTTTCTATTAACCAAATTTGATAAATCTTTATTAACTCTTATATCCTCATAATCAAAATATGCTTTATTAGCACCAACTATATATAAGAAGTCAGCAATAGCTTGTGCTTCTTTAATATAGACTATTAATTCTTCTCTTCTTTTAGAAATTCTTGCGTTTAATCTATTAGCATTTAAAAGCATTTGAATATAGATTGCAAGTTCTTCATTTCTACATTTAATTTCTAAATGATAACTCTTATTAGGATCATTAATAGAACCATTAGCTAGAAAGCTACTTCTAATAAATGTTTTTTTACAACAATCATTTTTCGTATACTTAGTGTAATGTGAATAATCTTTATTAAACAAATCATAATCAGTTATTATTTGTTTGGCATCATCTACTGTGATATTAAATACATCACTTTTAGTTAGATTTTGTTTTGTCATAATTATATTAATAGGTAAATCATATAATTCTTTTATTAGAGAAATGAATAATCTAGCTATTGTATTATTCATTGTTTTAAAGGTTACATGGCACCCACTAATATTAATACTTATTTCACCATTTAGCTGTAATAAAGCTCCTAAACTAGCCTTTTTGCAGCAATCATCAAGCTTTATTTTTGCTAATTCAGTTTTAACATTGCTTGCAAAAGACATAATCTAACCTCTATTCTTCATCATCGTCATCAACAATATATTTTGATTTTCTAAAAGGTGCATTTTTATCAAGTTCTTCAGGAACTTCATAATCTGCCTTATCTACTTCATCTTCCTTGTTGATAACATCTTTTATTTTACTAACAATTTTATTTTCTTTCTTTTCTTTTACTTCTTTAACTTCTTTAGTAGTATCATCATTTTCTTCTTCAACTGCTAATACTACACTTGGAATTTTACTTACATTTTCTTTATTAATAACTGGTTCAAATTCAACATCTACATAATCCATATAGTAACCTGGTTTTAGTTTTAGATATTTGAATAATAAATAAGCAGCGCCACCAACTATTAATAAAATTGAGATTAATTGATTTTGTTTAATACTACCAATCATAAGTGAATCTGTACGCATTCCTTCAATCCAGAATCTTCCAATTCCATACCATATTAAATATATTCCAAAAATATCACCTAGACGGATTGTTCTTGTTCTACGTAAAATAAGTACAGCAATTAATGCAACTAGATTCCATAATGATTCATATAAGAATGTAGGCTGATAGAATGTTCCATCAATATACATTTGTCTATAAATAAATTCTGGTATGTGAAGTGATTTTAAAAATTCTAAAGTAGTTTCTCCACCATGAGCTTCTTGATTAAAGAAGTTACCCCATCTACCACATATTTGACCAATTAGAAAACCAATAGCCATTAAATCAAATACTGCAAGTAAGCTGATTTTTTTCTTTCTACAATAGAAAAAGGCAAATACAAATCCAGCGATAATGCCTCCATGAATGGCTAATCCACCGTTCCATATCGCAAATATCTCACTTGGATGTGCACTATATGATTTCCATTCAAATATAACATAATAGATTCTTGCACCTATTATACCAAGTACTATTCCAAATACTGCTCCATTAAATAAATCATCTGTATTAATATGCATTTTCTTTGCTTCTCTTATTGAAACAATTATTGCCATAATCATTCCAAATAAAATGCATAAAGCATAAAATCTTATTTCAAAGTTACCTATTCTAATACCCGCAGCTAAATAAGCACTTGGATCATCTCTAAATAGTTCCATTCTTCTCACCCCTCTTGAATCTCGCAAAATATCTATGAGAAACTCTAGTTATAATGTATCTAAATAATGCAAATAATAAAATAAATATAACTAAGTTTGTTTGACTATCAAAATTATAACCAGGTAGGAAATAATACATTAGTTCTATATATAATAATTGTAAGACTATAAATATTAGACCAAATGTAGTTAGAACTATCTTTAAAAAGAATTTTATAAATAATACTTTAAATATAAATTCAGCTACACTAAAAATTAAAATAGATAGTGCGAACATATAGAATTTATCATATATAACTAATTTGAAGAAGCCTTGCATCGCAAACATTAATAAAAAATTTAATACTAATGTGATTAAAAAATGAATGAATATATTTTTATGAACAAGTAGTCCAAAGATATAAGCAATAGTATTATTATTGTTTTTCTTTTTTATCTTTTTATCCAAACCACTAATAAATTCTTCTAGTGACTCTTCAGTTTTATCACCATTAACTATATCGCTTAGTAATTGGTTGATATCTTCTTCATCTTGTTTTTTCTCTTCCTCTTCTTCTTTTTTCTTTTCTAATTCTTCTTTTTCTTTATCGTCTTTCATATTAAAACCCCTAGTCAAAAGTATTATAACACACAACCGTGTGAATGTAAAAGAAATATATATATTAGTAAAAAGGAATTAGGTTACTAATTCCCTTTTAACTTCTTTTTTCTAGTTCAACAACATCCCATTTATAATCTAGAATATTATAAGTTTCACATACTCCATTTTCTTTTAAACCAACCTTTTTATAGCAATTATATGCGGCAGTATTATCCTTAAATACTCTTAAGTTAACACTATCAGATTTGTAAGTTTCAAAAGCAAGGTTAATGGCTAAATTAAGCAACTTTTTGCCATACCCCATGCCTCTATATAATGGATCTAATATAACAAAACCTATTGTTAGGTTGTTTACATTTTTTACCCTATATCTTAAAGTGAAAAAGCCAACAACCTTATTATCTAATTTAACAACATAAGGATAGAATAGTTTTGTTTGTTTCATCTCTTTAATTTTTTCATTAAACTTATTAGAATCTATTGGATAACTTCCAAGTACCCCTGCACTCCATCTATAAAAAGATTTCTTATCATTTGTCCAACTTAAAATTGTATCTATGTAAGAACTATTAAAAGGTTTGATAATTAAATCATTACTCATTCTAAAACCTTCTTTAGATATAATCCTGTATAGCTATTCTTAGCTTTAGCAACTTCTTCAGGTGTGCCTAAAGCAATTACTTTTCCTCCACCATTACCACCTTCAGGACCTAAATCTATAATATAGTCAGCTGATTTAATAATATCTAAGTTATGCTCAATAACTATAACACTACCACCAGCATCAACTATTTTCTGTAATACTTCTATTATTTTTCTTACATCATATGCATGTAAGCCTGTAGTTGGTTCATCAAGAATATAAAGTGTTTTACTAGTTATACGTTTTTGTAACTCACTAGCTAGCTTTACTCTTTGAGCTTCACCACCAGATAGTGTTGGAGCTGGTTGACCTAATTTCATATAACCTAGGCCGACTTCTTTTAATGTCTCTAGCTTAGCCTTTATTTTTGGATGGTTAATGAATAATTCATAAGCTTCATCAATAGTCATATCTAAGCAATCACTTATGTTTTTACCTTTAAATTTTATTTCTAGTGTTTCACTATTATAACGTTTACCTTTACAAATATTACAAGGAACAAATACATCAGGTAAAAATTGCATACTTATGCGCTTTACGCCATCTCCACAACAAGCTTCACAGCGTCCACCTCTAACATTAAATGAGAATCTTCCTTTATCAAATCCTCTTGCCTTTGCATCATTTGTTTGACTATATAAATCTCTTATATCATCAAATACTCCTGTATATGTTGCTGGATTACTTCTTGGTGTTCTACCTATTGGATCTTGTGATATTTCAACAATCTTTTCTATATTTTCAATACCCTTAATCTCTTTGCATTTACCAGCATCTATTTTAACTTTATAAAGTTTATTACTAATGTTTTTCATTAAAACTTCATTGACTAAACTAGATTTACCAGATCCACTTACACCTGTAACACAAGTAAAAGTATTAAGTGGGAATTTAACATTTATATTTTTTAAGTTATTACAAGTAGCACCAAGTACTTCTAAATACAAGCCGTTACCTTTTCTTCTTTTCTTTGGAACTTCTATTTTTTCTACTCCACTTAAGAATTTACCAGTAATACTATTTGGATTAGCCATTACTTCTTCTGGTGTACCACTAGCAACAATCTCTCCACCATGCACCCCTGCGTATGGTCCCACATCAACAATATAGTCACTTCTACGCATAATTTCATCATCATGTTCAACTACTATTAATGTATTGCCTAAATCACGCATTTTTTCTAGTGATTTTATAAGCATATCATTATCGCGTTGATGTAAGCCTATTGATGGTTCATCAAGTACATATAAAATACCAGTAAGTGGTGAACCTATTTGTGTAGCAAGTCTAATACGCTGTGCTTCACCACCACTTAAACTTCCTGCAGTACGAGCAAGTGTTAAATATTTTAATCCTACATCTATTAAGAAACTTAATCTAGATTTAATTTCTTGTAATAATAGACTTGATATTTGTGCTTTTTCTTTATCTAGCTTTAAGCTATAAATGAAGTTATAAAATTCATCTATAGGCATTGCGGTTAAATCATAAATATTTTTGCCATTTATAAATACATTAAGCATAGATTCATTTAATCTCTTACCCTTACATGTAGGACAAGTAGTTTCTATCATAAATTTATCTAACCATTCTTTAATCCATTCTGAATTTGTTTCAAAGAATCTTCTTTCTAAGTTAGATAAAATACCTTCAAATACTTTAGATGTTTTATTTACCCTACCACTACTACTAGTGATATTAAAATCTATTACATCAGGACTTCCATATAAAACTATTTCTTGTTTCTTTCTATCTATTTTATTAAATGGAATATTCATATTAATATCATAGAACTTACAAACAGTTTTAAGCTCATTTCTTTGAATGTTTTGTTCTTCTTGGTTTTTAATAGGAATAATTGCTCCATCATTAAGAGATTTATCTAAATCAAGACATAGTGATTCACTAATTTGTTGTTTAAACCCTAAGCCTGCACAATCAGGACATGCACCAAGTGGTGAGTTAAAACTAAACATTGATGGTTCTAAGCTTGGAATAGAATATCCACAGTATTTACATGCATAATTAGAATTAAGTAGTGTTTCAGTATCACTATCTAAATTATGGATAATAACCTTACCTTGCGCTTTTTTAATACATAATTCTACTGATTCAAATATTCTAGATTTATTAGATTCTTTTACAACAATTCTATCTATTACTATAGATATATCATGTTTAACATTCTTATCTAGATTTATTTCATCATCTAAATCATAAATGGCTCCATCTATTTTTGCTCTAACAAAGCCGTCTTTAAGTGCTTCCTCTAATAATTTTTTATGAGTTCCTTTACTATTAGAAATAATAGGTGCCATAATTTGTATTTTAACACCTTCACCAAGCTTTAAAATATAATCAACCATTTCATCAATAGTTTGTGCTTCAATTGGTTCATGATGTATTGGGCAATATGGTGTACCTATTCTTGCATATAATACTCTTAAGTAATCATATATTTCAGTTACAGTACCTACTGTACTTCTAGGGTTATTAGATGTAGATTTTTGGTCAATAGATATTGCTGGTGATAAGCCTTCAATAGAATCAACATCAGGCTTATTCATACCACCTAGAAATTGTCTAGCATATGTTGATAAGCTTTCAACATATCTACGTTGTCCTTCTTGATAAATAGTATCAAAAGCTAAACTACTTTTCCCAGAACCTGATAGGCCAGTCATAACTATTAACTTGTTCTTTGGGATTTCTAGATTAACATTTTTTAAATTGTTTTCTCTAGCTCCTCTAACTATAATTTTATCCATGTTATTCTCCTATCATTTTCTTGAAGTCATCTTCGTATAATATTTTTACTCCTAATTCCTTAGCTTTATCAAATTTAGATCCTGGTTCACTACCTACTAATACATAATCAGTTTTCTTACTAACGCTTGATGAAACATTACCACCTAATTTTTCAATTATTTCTTTTGCTTCATCTCTTGTATAACTTTCTAGTGAACCTGTTAAAACAATCTTCATTTTAAAGAATACACCTTCAGTTACTTCATCTTTATAAGTCATGTTTAAACCTAAATTTTTAAGTTCATTAATTAGTTCTATATTTTTACTATCTTTAAAATAATCTACTACAGATAAGGCAATTATTTCACCTACATCAGGAATATTATTTAAATCATCAAAACTAGCTTTCATAATCTTATCCATAGTATCAAACTTCTTACATATAATAGTTGATACTTTAGATCCAACATGTCTAATACCTAAACCAAATAAAAGCTTATCTAAATTATTTGATTTAGATATTTCAATTGCATCTATTAAGTTTAGATATTTTTTCATACCTAATCCTTCAAGACCAACTATTTCATTTTGGTGATCCTTTAAATAATATATATCAGATATTTTTCTAATTAAATTCTCTTCATATAATTGTTCAACTAGTTTTTCACCTAATGTATCTATATTCATAGCTTTTCTACTAGCAAAGTGTTCTAGCGCATTTTTCACACGCTCTTCGCAGTACTCATTAGGACAGTAATAATCAGCTTCTCCTTCTTTTCTAATAAGTGGAGTATGGCATTTAGGACATTCTCTAATCATAACAAATGGCTGTAAATTGCCACTTCTTCTAGATTCATCTACCTCAAATACCTCAGGTATTACATCTCCTGCTTTTCTTAATTTTACATAGTCTCCTATTCTTATATCTCTTTGTTTAACATAATCTTCATTATGTAGTGTCGCACGTGAAATTACTGAACCCATTAATTCAATTGGTTCAAGTTCAGCAACAGGTGTGATATTACCTGTTCTACCTACTTGAAAAGTTATACCTAAAAGTTTAGTAGATACAATTTGTGCAGGGAATTTATAAGCAATAGCCCATTTAGGATACTTTGCAGTATAGCCAATTCTTTCATAATTATTTAGTTCATTAACCTTAATAACTATACCATCTATTTCATATTCAAGATTAGGACGATTAACTGTCCAGTAATTAATATAATCAATTACTTCATCAATATTATTGCAGTATTTATATTCAGGGTTAACTTTAAATCCTAAATTACTCATTTCTTCTAAAGCATCTAGTTGATATTCTACCTTATTAACTAAAATCTCATTATCATCAACTAAAGTATATAAGAAGGCATCTAGTCCTCTTTTTGATGCAATTCTACTATCTAATTGCCTAACAGAACCAGCTGCGGCATTTCTAGGATTCGCAAATGGTTCTTCATTAGCTTCTAATCTTTCATCATTAAGCTTATAGAAAGCTTTTTTAGGCATATAAATTTCTCCTCTAATTTCAAAGCTTCTAGCTTCTTTAAGTCTTAAAGGAATAGATTTAATAGTCTTTACATTTTCAGTTATATCTTCTCCAACTACACCATTACCACGTGTAGCTCCACGCTTTAAGATACCATTTTCATATTTAAGTGAAACGGAAAGACCATCTATTTTTAATTCACATACATAGCTAACGTTTTTAACTTCTTTTTTAATTTTATTATCAAAATCTCTTAAATCATCTTCACTAAATGCATTAGATAAACTCATCATTGGTTTTTCATGATAAACCTTATTGAACTTATCTAAAATCTTTCCACCTACTCTAGATGTTGGAGATGATTCTAATTTTAATTCTGGATGAGCTTCTTCAATTAAAATAAGTTCATGCATTAATTTATCATACTCAAAATCAGATATAGTTGGTTTATCTAAAGTATAATATTCATAATTGGCACGTTCTAGTTGTTCAATTATTTCAAACATTCTCTCTTTAATATCCATAAAATCACCCTCTAAAAAAATATTTTATTTTTTTAATATATATTTATTTTATCACATTTTATATTTAATTAAAAGAATAGTAGAAATATATTTTTTATAAAGAAAAAACGGCTTAAATAAGCCGTTATCAATTAATCATGTTTAACTCTATCTTTTAATTCTGCCTTTTTAGCATTATTCCATCTATCTGTTGTTCCAACTAAGTAACCAGTAATACGTCTAATACGTTCAAAAGGCATATTATAGTGATACTTTAAATCAACGAATTCACCATCAACCTTGATTTCAATTTTGCTTAATTCCTTTTTAGGTTCAGCTTCTTTACCTCTTTTAATATAGGCATCAATTTCATCTTGAGCCATTTTATCAACACCAGTTAATACTACTTCAACATTATTTGTCATTTTAATTTCCTCCTTATTTTTCTATTTTTGATAATGTAGGATGATTCTTAACTACTTTCTTTAATCCTTCTTTGAAAGCTATAGTTAATGTATTATCAACAATTCCTACTATTACACCATCACCAAATATTTTATGATTAACTTTATCTCCTAAACTATAAGTATCATTATTATAATCGGCTTCAGTGTATATTTTCTTTTCTTCTTTCTTAGGTTTTATATCATCTAATCTTCTTGCTTTATAACTATTAGATAAGTTAAAGATATATTTTGGATCTATTTCTTTAATAAATCTTGATGGTCTAGAATACATTGTTTGTCCATAAAGCATTCTATTATTAGCATAGCTTAAGAATAGCTTTTCTTTTGCTCTTGTTATACCAACATATGCAATTCTACGCTCTTCTTCTAAATCTTCTTTACTAAATATAGACTGACTTGATGGGAATATTCCTTCCTCTAGTGCACTCATAAATACAATTGGAAACTCCAAACCTTTTGCTTGATGGAAACTCATTAAGCTTACATAGTTATCAGTTTTAAATTTTGATTCTTCATCAGTTCTAAGTGCTAAATACATTAATAATTCTTCTAGCTTTTCTAAATCAGTTCCTTCATAAGCTTCATTTGCTTCATCTAAAACTGATTTTAATTCATAGATATTATCTAATCTATCTGGTTCATCTTTATAATATTCTTCTAAATTAAGCTTCTTAACTAATATGTCTATATAGTTATTCATAGATGTATTCATGAATTCTCTTTTTAGTTCTTTTATGAAGTTTGTAAAGTCATAAACCTTCTTATTATTAATAGTGTTAATCGCACTACTAAGACTATATCCGCTACTTACTAATGAATCAATTTTATCAACTGTAGATGTTCCTATCCCACGCTTTGGTTCATTAACAACTCTCTTAAATGCCCATAAATTTTCTAAATCTATTACTAGTTTTAGATAAGCAATCATATCCTTAATCTCTTTTCTAGAGAAGAAAGACATACCACCAAATACTTTATATGGAATACCATTTTTAAGTAGTATATCTTCGATATTTCTACTTAAAGCATTTATTCTATAAAATATAGCCATTTCATTATAATTATAACCATTATTATGAAGTGCCATTATTTTATTTTTAATATAAAGCATTTCGCTTTGTGCTGTATCACACTCTTTAAGCTCAACTAAATCTCCTGCATCTTGAACAGATTTTAATTCTTTTTTAATACGTTCTTGATTGTGAATAATTAAAGAGTTTGCGGCATTAAGTATATTACTTTTAGATCTATAATTAATATCTAGTATTATTTGTTTAGGATTAAAGTGTCTTATAAATTCTTTAATGTTTCCTACATTAGCATTTCTAAAAGAATATATAGATTGATCTCCATCTCCTACAACAAATACATTTTTAAATCTATCTGCTAATAGTTCTACTAGTTCATACTGAACTGTGTTTGTGTCTTGAAACTCATCAATCATAATATATAAGAATTTTCTTTGATAATAATCAAGAACACTAGCATTATTATTAAATAAATAAACTACATTAAGTAATAGATCATCAAAATCCATTGCGTTTTCTAATTTTAATCTTTCGTTATATTTTTCATATAACATATCAAAGTCTTTTTGTTTTCTAGGCTCTAGAGTGTATCTTTTACCATTTTTTATTGCTGAAATATAATTTTTAACATCTTTTATTTTATATGCTGTGTTATTAAAATATAGTTCATCAAATATCTTTTTAATTACTTTATTACTATCTTCATCATCATAAATCTCAAAATTAGATTTATAACCTAAGTATTGTGCTTCTTGTCTTAAAATTCTAGCACATAATGAGTGGAAGGTCATAATAGTTGCTCTATTATTAGATTCAATCATGCTATCTACTCTATCTTTCATTTCCTTAGCTGCCTTATTAGTAAAAGTAACAGCTAATATATTAGATGAGTCAACTCCATTTTCAACTAAATAACAAAGTCTATGTGTTAGAACTCTTGTTTTACCACTTCCCGCCCCAGCAACAACAATTACTGGTCCATTGATTGCTTTTACTGCTTCTATTTGATTAGCATTTAAATTTTTAAATAACTCCATCTTAACACCTACATTGATGATTTTAAAGGTGTAATTCTATTAAATATTAGATTATCTTTAGTAGATAATTTATCTGTACAGAAATATCCAACTCTTAAGAATTGATACTTATCACCAACGTTTGTACTACCTAATGATTCTTCAACAAAGCCATCTAATTCTTTGATTGAATTTGGATTTAAGTTTTCCAAGAATGATTTATCACTTGCCTCATCAAGTAATAATGGCTCAAAGAAAAGGAATTTTGCACATTTACATGTTTTAGCATCTACATAGTGAATTGTTCCATTTGGCTTTCTTTCATCAAATCCTGAACCACTCTTTGTTTTCTCATCATAAGTACACTTTAACTCAATAACATTACCTTTATCATCTTTAATTACTTCATTACATTTAATAAAATATGCTCCAAATAATCTAACTTCAATATCCTTAGATAATCTCTTCCATTTTTTATTTGGTTTTTCTTCTAGGAAGTCTTCTTGATCAATATATAGAGTATTTGAGAAACTAATCTTACGAGTAGTTGCATTCTCATTTTCTA
The DNA here is from genome assembly GCA_024694145.1 of bacterium. Lineage (GTDB taxonomy): Bacteria > Bacillota_I > Bacilli_A > Acholeplasmatales > JAEDCM01 > RGIG10196. The sequence goes on from JAILKD010000007.1 coordinate 14,358, forward strand.
CGTTATTACTTACTTCTAAGTATTCTATTTTATCTTCTGGATAATTAGTTATAGTAACCTTTAATGGATGCATTATAGCCATACGTCTATCAGCTTTTAATTTTAAGTCATCTCTTAATGCTTCATCAAGCATTTCACTAGATACTGTTGAATTAACTCTAGATAATCCAGTTGAGATAATAAAGTTTTTAATAGCTTCTGCAGTATAGCCTCTACGTCTTAGTCCAACTAAAGTAGGCATTCTTTGATCATCATATCCACTAACCTTATTGCTTTCAACAAGCATTCTTAAATATCTTTTACTCATAATTGTATTAGTGATATTTAGTCTACCAAATTCATATTGATGAGGAATGTTTTCACATTCACAGTTTTCAATAACCCAGTCATATAACACTCTATGGTTATCATATTCTAATGAACATAGTGAATGAGTAATACCTTCAAATGAATCTTGAAGTGGATGAGCAAAATCATACATAGGGAAAATACACCATTTAGTACCTTGTCTATGATGATTAATGTGAATTATTCTATAAAGAGCTGGATCTCTTAAATTGATATTTGGACTAGCCATATCAATTTTAGCTCTTAATGTTTTACTTCCATCAGGGAATTCTCCATTACGCATTCTTTCAAATAAATCTAAGTTTTCTTCAATACTTCTATCTCTATAAGGACTATTCTTACCTGGTTCAGTAAGTGTTCCTCTATATTTAGACATTTCTTCTTGAGATAAATCACATACATAAGCTAAGCCCTTCTTAATTAATAAAATGGCTTTCTCATAAGTTTTTTCAAAATAATCAGACCCGTAGAACACATTAGCTGGAGTATAACCTAGCCATGCTAAATCTTCTTTAATTGCTTCAACATATTCAGCATCTTCTTTAACAGGATTAGTATCATCAAATCTTAAATTTGTTTTACCATTAAATTCTTTAGCAAGTTCAAAGTTTGTAATAATTGCTCTTGCATGACCAATATGTAGGTAAGCATTTGGTTCTGGTGGGAATCTTGTAATGATTTCATTATGTTTACCAGAATCTAAATCTTGTTGCATAATTGTTTTAATAAAATTGTCCATTTTATCTACCTCCTAAAAATCCAAATAAGGAATGCCATCAATATCAAACTTTCTGTCTTTAGCTCCATCTAAACTACAGAAGTATCCAAGGGATGCAATCATTGCTGCATTATCAGTACAGTATTTGATACTTGGCATACATATTTCAAATTCTGTTATCTCTTTTAATAATTTTTCTCTTAAACCTTTATTAGCGGCTACTCCACCTGCAATAATAATCTGTTTAACATTATATTTTTTAGCAGCCATATGTGTTTTATAAACTAAAACATCTGTTACAGCTTCTTGGAATGATGCACAAACATCTTCTTTATTAATTTCTTCTTTTCTTTGTTCAGCGTTATGAACGAAATTAATAATAGCACTCTTTAAGCCAGAAAAGCTAAAATCAAATCCTTCTTTATCTAGATAAACTCTAGGGAAGTTATAGATATCTTTTCCAAGGTGTGCTAGTTTATCAATAACTGGCCCGCCTGGATAAGGTACACCTATTACACGACCTACCTTATCATAAGATTCACCAACTGCATCATCTAATGTTTGGCCTAGTTGTTTATATGAGTTATGCTTTTCCATTAAAACAAGTTCTGTATGTCCACCACTTACAACAAGTGCAAGGCATGGGAACTTAAGCTCATTTTCTAGATTATTAGCATATATATGACCAGCTAAATGGTTTACACCAATAATAGGTATATTATTTGCATAAGCAAAAGCTGTTGCGGCACTTATACCAATTAATAGTGCACCAATTAAACCAGGTCCTTCAGTTACAGCTACTAAATCAATATCTTTAGGCTTTAAATTCGCATCATTTAGCGCTTTTTCAAATACACATGTTACAACTTCTGTATGACAACGTGAAGCAATCTCTGGTACTACTCCACCATATTCTTTATGAACATCTATTTGACTAGATACAACATTAGCTAATATTTCTTTACCATCTTTAACTATTGCTACACTAGTTTCATCACATGAAGTTTCTACTCCAAGTACAATCATCTTAACACTCCCTTAGCATTAATAAGGCATCCTCATTATTTTTATAGTAATTCTTTCTAATAGTTATAGTTTTAAAACCAAACTTTTCATACACATGAATAGCTATATAATTTGACTTTCTTACTTCCAAAGTTATTACATAACCATTTAAGTAATCAAGTGCATATTTTAATAATTTTTGTCCATATCCTTTATTTTTAATATTTACAATTATTGATTCTATTTGGGCTTTATTATCATCATGCCAAAGAGAAATATAACCAATAAATGAATCATCTTCTAAAATAAAATGGGTATGTAAGCTATCATTAATTAATTCTTCAGTTAGAATATAACCATAATTTGTTTTTTCTATTTCTTTAATATTATCTAAATCAGAAGGAATAGATTTTCTAATCTTCATGGTTTTTATTCCTTTCAGCTTCTGTTTTCCTTAAGTAATTTGGAACTAAAGCATGAACATCTTTTACGAGAGTTGCTTTTTTAACTATTTTTTCCATATTTGGTTTATAGTTATCTTCAGTTATATCTAAACCAGCTTTAGTAAAATCAATAACAGGTCTTAATGCTTCATCCAAGATTAATGAATCATCAGCATCATATATTGCACAAAATGCATTACCACGTCTAGCATCAATGCTTACGCTTCTAATACCATCATAACCTGAACACTGTATATATAGACTTGATACTTGTTTTAGCGGAATATGTTTAGTCCAGCTAAACATTTTAGCTACAACTACCCCTACTCTAACTCCAGTATAGCTACCTGGTCCAACACCAACAATTATTTCATCTATATCATCAAGCTTAGTACTACCAAGTACTTCATCTATTTTTTTCATTAAAACAGCAGCATGATTTTTGCCTTTTTCTAAAATCATTTTAGATTCTTTGCCATAAAGGCCAACAAATAAATTAGCTGTTGCAGTATCTATTATTAAACTACTCATTTTTAAACACCTCTAATAGTTTTTCATATTTTTCTCCAACAGGAATAAATTCAAATTTTCTTACATCATCATTAATTGTAATAATTATTCTTAAATATTCTTTTGGAAGTAATTCATCAGCTTGATGAGGCCACTCAATTACTGCAATACCACTATCAATATATTCTTCTAGATCAAATTCTTGATTAACTCCATCTAATCTATATAAATCTAAGTGATATAGTGGATATTTTCCTTTATAACATTTCATTATTGTAAATGTAGGAGAATTAATAGTTTTTTCTACATTTAAAGCCTTGCCAATACCTTTAGTAAATGTAGTTTTACCAGCACCTAAATCACCTTCAAGTAAAATAGTTGATGGACATTCAAGTAACATTCCTAAAGTATATCCTAAATTTATAGTTTCTAATTCATTTTTAGTAAAAATAACCATAACAAATCAACTCCACTAATAATGGTATACAAATATTATATCACAAAAATAAAAAGTAGATATAAATATCTACTTATTTTTTATAATTTATTTATCTTAAGTTAATTTTAACTAGGATTTCTTTATATGATTCATCATTTGTTAAATCATATAATATTTGAAGTATTTCTAATGCAGTAACCGCATCATAATCTTTAATCTTAGTATAAATATAATTAAGTTTAGTTATTTGATTAGTTGGAATATTAATATTTTTATTTTCCATAAAATTCATAATTGCATCTATTGATGGATCTAACTTCTTACCTAAGCAATCATAAATTCTAAATAATTCAGGAGTAGTAATTTCACTATTTTCATCACTAACATATCTAGCAAACATTATCATATAAAGTGATTCTACATAATTTTCATATCTAAAATAGTACTCACTAATATTTCTATAAAAACGTTGGAAATCACTTGCTTTATAACAGTAATTAATTGCGAAATTTGATTCTTTAAAAAAATCATCAAGTTCATTTGTTAATCTAAAAGTATCAGTATATTTAAATCTAATCAAACTATCGAAAGGGTCTATTTCTAGCGATTTTTTAAAGTAGCTTCTTGCTTCTATATATTTACCTGTTAACATTAAACAAGTGCCATATAAATTATAAAATTTCCTGTAATTTAGGCTTTCCTTTTCTATATTAGAATCAAATGTAGTTAGATATAAATAATACTCTATTCCGTTATTAAAAGAATGTTTTTTAACTGAATTAGAATCATCAACTACCTCTTTACATAAATCTATAGCATCATAGTATTTATTATTATTTAACAGTTCTTCAATTTTGCTTAAATGATAATCAAACTTTATTTTATCCATAAATACTCCTTTATGAAAAAAGGAATTGTTATATTCCTTTTATTTATATTCATCCATTAATAATTTAAATTTAGGAAGTGAATTAATAATTGTTTCTTTGCTAACACAATAAGCAATTCTAACATAACCAGTAACACCAAAATCATCACTTGGTACTACTAATATATCATATTTCATTGCACGCTTATAGAATTCATATGCATCTGGTTCTAATGCTTTAACAAATAAATAGAAAGCTCCATCAGGTTTAACACATTCATATCCTAAATCTGTTAAGCCATTATAAATTAGATTTCTATTTTCTTCATATGCTTTTAAATCACTAGTTAAATCTGTACATTCAGCAATAGCAAATTGTAATAAGCTTGGTGCACATACATGTCCTAGTGCTCTAGCTGCACCTGCAACAGCTGCATATACATTTTTACTATCTTTTACTTCATCTGGTACTAAAACATAACCGATTCTTTCACCTGGTAAGCTTAAACTCTTACTATATGAATAACATACAATTGTATTATCATAATATTTAGTTACAAATGGTACTTTTACTCCATAAGCAATTTCTCTATATGGTTCATCAGTTATTAAATATATTTCATGGTTATATTCTAATTGTTTATCTCTTAAAACATTAGCAAGTTCTTTAATAGTATCCTCACTATAAACAACACCAGATGGGTTATTTGGTGAATTAATAATAACAGCTTTAGTGTTTTTATTAATTAGCTTCTTAAATTCCATAAAATTAATTTGGAATGTTTCTAGATTAGCAGGAACTACTACTAATTTTCCACCTTGTGCTTCAGTAAATACTGTATATTCAGTAAAGAAAGGAGCAAATGTAATTACTTCTTCGCCTTCATTTAAAAGAGCTCTTAAAGTTGAACATAATGCACTTGCTGCACCATAAGTAATAAATAAATTAGAGAAAGTAAAGTTTGTTCCAAATCTTTTATTTAAATTACTTGCGATATTTTCTCTAAGTTTATTATCACCAACTGCTGAAGTATATCCATGTGCATCTTTTCTGCTTAAATTCTTAATAATTGCATCATTTATTTCTTTTGGAGCTGGAATAGATGGATTACCTAATGTAAAATCAAATACATTTTCTTCTCCAATTTCAGCTTTTCTTCTTTTACCATATTCAAATATTTCTCTTATAATAGAACGTTTAGTTCCTAGTTTTACCATTTTTTCATTAATCATTTTAATCACCTTCGCTTAACAATTAAATTATATCATAATTTATCTAGAATTATTATACATTTCTAATATTTGGTCAAATAGATTTGTATCTAGACCATTTATAAATAAGTCTTTATCAAAATATTCTTTAATAACTTCATCTTTATTTTTACTTTCCTTTATTTTTTCTTCATAGTTATAAACCATTTCTCTAGCATCATCTTTTAAGAATACAAACCCATGTCCTCTATTATCATACTGAATAAATTTAAATCTAGAATCATTTCTAAATTCCCTAAAATATTTATTATATCCATAATCCATATCAATAACTTCATCATCAATGCTATGAACTATTAAACAATTACAATTACTATTCTTTAGTCCATTTAATGAACTTAATTTTGTATTACTATGAAATTCCATTCTTTCATATAGTTTTAAATATGGAACACTTAAATTTGTAAAAAAATCTCCAACATATTTTTTTGAACTATTAATCATTAAATCATTTGCATTATTAAATCCAGACATACTACAAACAGCCTTAACATCAGGATGCTTTGCTAGTACGCTACATACACTAAATCCTCCCCAAGAATGTCCTAAAAGCATTAATGGAAAGTTCTTGATTTTATCAATAGTCTTAACGTAAGAAATGGCTTGATCAAGGTCTAATACACCTTGAATAAGACCATTTTGATCAGTGCCTTTAGATAACCCGTTAGCTGTTGCATCATATGTAAAATAGTAATAATCATTTTTAACAAAAAAATCCGCAAACATCATTGTGGAATTAGAGCCACCACAATCAAACCCATGTGCATATATTACAACACCCTTAGGAGTAATTGTATCACTTGAATAAAGGTATGCATGTAATTCTTTATTTCTATCAGATTTAAAAGTTGATTCTTCACATTTTAAACCTTTATAGTCACTTACTTTTAATATATATGGTTCTTTTTGATCACATCTTTTATTAAATATAAATGAATTAATAGTTTCAGCGATAGTTAAAGGAGCAATAAAAAAGAATAAAATTGCTAAAAATGGTAATATTATTGTTAGAAATATTTTCTTTTTACTCATTTTTATCACTTCCTTTATTTATTAATCATATTACAAAGTAATATTTATTACTGGTCTAATTCCTGTATATGTTGAATTTGCTTCAGCATGTATTATTTTTCCGCTTTGATCTAATATAAGTGTGTAGTTAGGATTAGATGTATAAGGTGTTCTAAGCTGCCATGTGCATTTATCTATTCCTCTTTGTTCTAACCCTTGACACTTTGCATAATCACTACTATAGCATAGTCTAGATTCTACTTCATCAAAGTATTTATGTATCTCATCATCAGATAATAAATATACATAATCATTAGTATCATTACATGAATATGCTTCGCTTTCAAGTTTATTTTTTACTAGTGTTTTATCAATTTTATTTTTATCATCTTGCTTAAATGAAGTATTATAAAAGTCGTTATTAAGCCATTTTCGCACTTTTGATAATTCATAATTATTCGCATAAGCTAATGTTCCATCATGATCTATTGCTTCTCTTGAAAAGCTTGGAAAGAAATCGTTACTATCAAGTATATTATGAGATATAATTGTTAAGTTATTATTAGATTCTTCTAATATATCCCATTCTATAGTTTCATATTTAAAGTAATATACCTTATTAATTTCATAACCGTTTTGATACTGATATGAGAAAGAATCTTCACTAACTAAATGCGTATGAAATGGTCTATATTTAATAAAATATACTCCTCTATAATCATAAGAGTTATCGTTATCTAAGTCTATATCTTTATAAAACATATAGTTTTCTATTTTATCTTCTATATAATAGTTATAACTAGTCCAACCATTTAAATTATCACTAGTTGGATAATTATTAAAATATTTATTAAGCTTTTTTATTTGTTTTGAACTTGTTTCTAATGTTTGTGGATATGTTCCAAAATATACTTTGTTATCTTTTCTTTTAGAAGTAGTTTCTTTTTTTGTACATGAAAAAAGGAAAGGTATAATTGAAATTGTTAATAAAGACTTTATTAGTTTATTCATATTATCTCTCCTTCCTATATATATTTTATATCTATTCGTTAAAAAAAACTATCTACAAGTGTAGATAGCTTTATTTATATTATTTTCCTATTTATTATTTAGAACAAATCTGGCAAGTTCTACATTGCCATCTTTTTCAGTTGATTCTATATGAAATCCACATTTTTCAGTATAAAACTTTACATTTTGCCTCTTATCTATTGGAGTTACTAGAGTAAGTACCTTTAAATCCTTATATAAAGTTTTTACAAATTGAATTGCATTTGTTCCTAATCCTTTTCCTTGATATTTAGGAATAATGCATAGGCAACCAACTTCATATACTCCCTTTTCTTTTTTTATGCAAGAAACACATCCAACAGGTTCATTATCGCATAATATGACATATTTTTGATATTTATTAATTTATTCTTCCATCTTTTCTTTTTTTAGTCCATATCCAGGACAAGAACCATATCTCAAATAATCATCATAAAAAGAAGCATCATAAATATTAATCAATAGTTCTGCATCTTCTAAAGAAGCTTGCCTATAATCTATTCTCATAATATAAGCTAAATTATTCCCATTCAATAGTTGCTGGTGGTTTAGATGTAATATCATAAGCTACTCTATTTACACCTTTAACCTCATTAACTATTCTTCTACTAATTTTATCTAATACTTCATAAGGAATCTTTGCCCAGTCTCCTGTCATACCATCAATAGATGTTACACCTCTAACGATTACACAGTATGAATAAGTTCTTTGATCTCCCATTACACCTACACTCTTCATGTTAGGTAAAATAGTGAAGTATTGCCAGATCTTTTCTTGAAGTCCTGCATTTTTAATTTCTTCTCTTAAAATTGCATCACTTTCTCTAACTATTTCTAGTTTTTCTTCAGTGATTTCACCAAGTACTCTAATTCCTAGCCCTGGGCCTGGGAATGGTTGACGCCATACAAGATCATGTGGAATACCTAGTGCTTCACCTAGAGCTCTAGCTTCATCCTTGAATAATCTATTAAGTGGTTCAATTAGTTTAAACTTCATATCTTTAGGAAGTCCACCAACGTTATGATGTGACTTTATTGTTTGAGCTGTTTTTGTTCCTGATTCAATAACATCTGTATAAAGTGTTCCTTGAGCTAAGAAATCAAATTCACCTAGCTTCTTTGATTCATCATCGAATACATAGATGAATTCTGAACCAATGATTTTTCTTTTCTTTTCAGGTTCACTTACACCTTTAAGTTTCTCTAAGAATCTATCTCCAGCATTAATTCTTCTAATATCCATATGGAATGTTTTAGTGAAAACATCCATTACTTCATCTCCTTCGTTTTTACGAAGTAGACCATTATCAACAAACATACAAGTTAATTGATTACCTATTGCTTTATGGATTAAAACAGCTGTAACGCTTGAATCAACACCACCTGATAATCCGCAAAGTACGCGCTTATTCCCAACTATTTCTCTAATTTTCTTAACTTGTTCTTCGATATAGTTTTCCATCTTCCAGTTAGCTTGTGCACCACATACTTTAAATACGAAGTTATTAATCATATCTAAACCATGAACACTGTTTCTTACTTCTGGGTGGAATTGTACTGCATAGAAATTTTTATCAACATTTTCAATAGCAGCATAAGGACAAGTATTAGTTTTAGCAATAACTCTAAATCCTTCTGGGATTTGTACTACTTTATCTCCATGGCTCATCCATACATCTTCTTTATTTGATAAACCACTAAATAATTTAGAGTTAGTATCACAATCTATTGTTTGTCCACCATATTCCTTTTTATCACTACCTTCAATTTTACCACCTAATTGGTAGCACATTAAATGTAAGCCATAGCAAATACCTAATATAGGTAATCCTAAATTAAAGATTTCTTTATCGCATTTAAATGAACCTTCTTCATATACTGAATTAGGGCTTCCACTGAATATTATGCCTTTAATGTTATATGGTCTATTCTTGATTTGTTCAGCAGTAATTTCATTACTAACTAATTCAGAATATACACCCATTTCTCTAATACGTCTTGCGATTAATTGGTTATATTGACTTCCAAAGTCTAAAACTAATATTTCATCAAACATAATGTATCTCTCCTATTTAGTATAATTTGGTGCTTCTACAGTGATATCTACATCATGTGGATGAGATTCTCTTAAACCAGCGTTTGTAATTCTAACGAATTTAGCTCTTTCTTGTAGTGTTGGAATATCTTTAGCACCACAGTAACCCATACCGCTTCTTACTCCACCACATAATTGGTAAATTGTATCAGCAACTTCACCCTTAAATGGAACTCTTGCTTCAATTCCTTCTGGAACTAGCTTCTTAGCAGGGCCTCCCTTTAAGCCGCCTTGGAAGTATCTATCAGCTGAACCTCTCTTCATAGCTGCTAAACTTCCCATACCAACATAAGTTTTAAAGCGTCTTCCTTGGTATACAATTTCTTCACCTGGTGATTCTGCACATCCAGCGAAGATTGATCCAAGCATTACACAATCAGCACCAGCTGCTAAAGCCTTAGCGATATCTCCACTATATTTGATACCACCATCAGCGATACAGCAAGCACCACGTTTTTTACAATATTCAGCAACTTCCATAACTGCAGTTAATTGTGGTACACCAACTCCAGCAACAACTCTTGTAGTACAAATTGAACCAGGTCCAATACCAACTTTAACAGTATTAGCTCCAGCATCAATTAAAGCTTCTGCAGCTTCTTTTGTTACGATGTTTCCTGCAACAATTGGTAAATTAGGATATTTTGCTCTAATGTCTCTAACTGCTTGAATGATTCCTCTAGAATGTCCATGAGCTGAATCTAGTGTAATAACATCTACTCCAGCTTCAACAAGTGCATCAACACGCTTCATCATATCAGCAGCTACCCCTACAGCAGCACCTACACGAAGTCTTCCTTTTTCATCTTTACAAGCTTGAGGATATCTACCAACATTATCAATATCCTTACTTGTGATTAATCCTTTTAGTTTAAAATCATCATCAACGATAGGTAATTTTTCTATTTTATGTTTTTGAAGAATCTTTTTAGCATCATCTAGGCTAGTACCTTCTTTAGCTGTAACTAAGTTTTCTTTAGTCATAACTTCACTTACCATAGTATCATCTAATTCTAGATATTTTAAATCTCTATTAGTTATAATACCAAGTAGTTTTCCGTTATCATCAACTACAGGTAGTCCGCTTACTTTATATTTATGTAGTATTTCTTCAACTTGCTTTAAAGTTGAATTAACATTTAGAATAACTGGACGATAAATCATACCAGATTCACTACGTTTAACAATATCAACTTCTGTAGCTTGATCTTCTATTGACATATTCTTATGAATAAAACCAATTCCACCTTGTCTTGCAAGGGCAATAGCCATCTTGCTTTCAGTAACTGTATCCATAGCTGCAGATACAATTGGAATATTCATTTCAATAGTTGGTGTTAATTTAGTTTTTAAATTAATTTCAGCTGGCAAAACATCACTTGCTTGAGGTACTAAAAGCACATCATCATATGTTAAGCCTTCCATAAATTCTTTCATAACTTTTACCTCCTATAATTATATATATTAGTTCTTATTATATATTTTTGATTCAAAGATTTCAAGTGTATTTTCCATTAAACTTGTGATAGTCATAGGACCCACTCCACCAGGTACTGGTGTAATAACACTTGCCTTCTTCAAAATGTTTTCATAATCAGTATCACCACAAAGCTTACCATTATCTAATCTATTAACTCCTACATCAATTACAACAGCACCTTCTTTAATCATATCTGCTGTAATAAATTTAGCTCGTCCAATAGCTGCAATAACAATATCAGCTTCTAGTAGTTCAGCTTTTAAATCCTTTGTCTTAGAATGACAAATAGTAACTGTAGCATTATTATCTAAAAGTAATTGTGCAACTGGTTTACCTACAATATTACTTCTACCAACAACAACAGCCTTCTTACCTTTAATTTCTACATCTGCATTCTTTAACATAGTAATAATTCCTTTAGGTGTACAAGGTAAAATACATTTTTCACCTAAATGAAGTTTAGCAACGTTTAGTGGATGGAATCCATCTACATCCTTATCAATAGATATTTTATTAATTACTTTAGATTCATCAATATGCTTAGGAAGAGGAAGTTGTACTAATAATCCATCAATTTCTTTATCATTATTAATTTCTTCTATTTTATTTAATAGTTCTTCTTCACTAATAGATTCATCAAGTTTAATAATAGTTGATTTAATACCTATTTCGTTGCATGCTTTTTCTTTTCCAGCTACATATGATTTGCTTGCTGGATTGTTCCCAACTAATATAACTACTAAATGTGGTAATCTAAAGCCTTTTTTACTGTATTCTAATACACGATTTTTCATCTTTAATCTTAAGTCTTTAGATAATTCAGTACCACTAATTATATTAGCAATATTACATACTTGATATCCTATATCATTTCTATAGAATAGATTTTCGCATTCGATTTTACTTACATTTTTATATGCATCTTTTTGAGCATCTTTTAAAGTTTTACCTTTACCAACAACAAGTAATACTCTACCGCCATCAGTATAATATTTACCATCTATTATTTTAGTTCCCATATGGAATACTAAATCAGTATTTTCTAATCCCTTAATTTCATAGCCCTTATTATAGCTTCCAGGATAACCCTTACTTGCCATAACTACACCAAGTCTAGGATTTTTATCCCATTTAAGTTCAATGTCTTTACCATCTATTACATCAAGTATTACATCAACAAAGTCACTTTCAAGTCTAGGTAGGACTACTTCAGTTTCAGGATCACCAAATCTAGCATTAAATTCAATAACTTTAATACCATCTTTAGTTTTCATTAATCCACCATATAATACACCTAAGAAGCTTCTATTTTCAGCAACAAGTGCATCAGCGCACTTTTGCATTATTTCTTTAACTGCATACTTAACTTCAGCTTCACTAATAATAGGTACAGGTGAATATGCGCCCATTCCACCAGTATTTGGACCTAAATCCTTATCATAAGCTCTCTTGTGGTCTTGGGCAATAACCATTGGAAATACTTTAGATCCATTAACAAAAGCCATTAAAGAGAATTCTGGACCTTCAAGGAAATCTTCAATAACTACACTAGCATCTCCAAATGTTTTATCAAGTAACATATCTTCTAATGCTTTAATAGCTTCATCAAGAGTTTTAGCAACAACTACACCCTTACCAGCAGCAAGCCCATCATATTTAATAACAATAGGTGCTCCTTTTTTTAGAACATATGCTTTAGCTTCATCAAAGTTAGTGAAAGTAGCGTAATCGGATGTTGGAATATTATATTTTTTCATTAAATCTTTAGCAAATTCTTTACTACCTTCAATTATGGCAGCATTTTTCTTTGGACCAAAGATTTTAAGTCCATTTTCCATAAATAAATCTACTATTCCTGTAGCAAGGCTTGCTTCAGGTCCAACTACTGTTAAATCTATTTTATTATCTAGGGCAAATTTAAGTAGCGCTTCTTTATCAGTTACACTAATATTTACTCTTTCAGCTTTCATTCCAGCATTACCTGGAGCAGCATAAATAGTTGGTTTATGTTTACTAAGTGATAATTGGTGACAAATGGCATGTTCTCTTCCGCCACTTCCGATTACAAGTATTTTCATAAAATATACTTAAACACATGGGGTAATTTTTCCCCATGTGTCTATCTCCTTTCAAATTTAATTAATGTTTAAAATGTCTCATTCCAGTAAAGATCATAGCAATGCCATATTTGTTACAAGCATCGATTGAATCTTGATCTTTAATAGATCCTCCTGGTTGAATAATAGCTGTAATACCATATTCATGAGCAAGTTCTACAGTATCAGCAAATGGGAAGAATGCATCGGATGCTAAAACAGATCCAGCTGCTCTACCATTTGATTTAGCCCACTTCATAGCGATTTCTGCAGCACCGCTTCTATTCATTTGTCCAGCACCTACACCTACAGTCATACCATCTTTAACTAAAACGATAGCATTAGATTTAACGTGCTTAACAACTTTGTATCCGAAGATTAAATCATTTAATTCTTCATCAGTTGGCTTCTTTTCAGTTACGCATTGTAAATCAGCATATAATTCATTATCTGCATCTTGAATTAATATACCACCATTTACGCTAACAAACTTCTTTCCAGATGGAATTGTATTCATTTCGCAAGTCATAAGTCTAATATTCTTCTTAGCAGCTAGAATTTCAAATGCATCATCATCAAATGCAGGAGCAATTACTAATTCTAGGAAGATTTGGCTCATCTTTTCAGCAACATATTTGTTAACTTTTTGGTTAGTTGCGATGATTCCACCAAAGATTGATTTATCATCAGCAGCATAAGCTTTATCCCAAGCTTCATTGATATCCTTACCAATACCAACTCCACATGGATTCATATGCTTACAAGCGATAACAGCTGGTTCATCGAATTCTCTTAAAATATCAAGTGTTGCATTAGCATCTTGAATATTGTTATAAGATAATTCTTTACCATGTAATTGGTTAGCATAAGCTAAAGAATAATCACATTTTTCACCTGCATAGAATGTAGCAGTTTGATGTGGGTTTTCTCCATATCTTAATTCTTGCTTTAAGTTGAAGCCCATAGCAAATTCTTTTGGAGTTTTGATTCCAGCTTTTTCATTCATATATTTAGAAATTAAAGCATCATAGCAAGCAGTGTGGCTGAATGCTTTAGCAGCTAATTTTAATCTTGTTTCATAAGTAGTATCTCCATTAGCCTTAATTTCTTCAATGATTTGTGCATAATCTTCATTATCGCAAACAACTGTTACGAATTTATGGTTTTTAGATGCACTTCTTAACATACTTGGTCCACCGATATCTATGTTTTCAACACATTCAGCGAATTCAGCGCCTCTTGCGATTGTTTCTTTGAATGGATATAGGTTAACGCAAACGATATCGATATATTCGATATTGTGTTCTTTCACAGTTTGTACATGCTTTTCGTTGTCTCTAATAGCAAGTAATGCACCATGAACATTTGGATGAAGAGTTTTAACTCTACCATCTAAGATTTCAGGGAATCCAGTTACATCAGAAATATCCATTGGCTTTAATCCAGCAGCTTCTAATGCTTTTCTAGTTCCACCAGTTGAGATGATTTCATAGCCAAGATTTACTAATTCTTTTGCGAAATCAACTACGCCAGTTTTGTTACTAACACTAATTAATGCTCTTTTCATCTTTTAATTTTCCTCCAATAATTTTTTTAGTGTTTCTGGGAATAATTTATGCTCTATAGCATGAATTTTTTCTTCTGCTTCTTCAAGTGTTTCACCATTTAAGTGGAAACAATCTTGAGCAATAATCTTACCACCATCAACTTCTTTATTTACATAATGGATTGTTACACCCATTATTTTGACACCATAATCATATGCATCCTTTATACCATGTGCTCCCTTAAATGATGGAAGTAAGGCAGGATGAATATT